>JBQCCH010000140.1:0-2306 GCA_051962375.1 Tepidisphaeraceae bacterium | reverse complement strand
CTGATGCAAAGCAATCGCCGCCCGTTTTGTCGAGGGAAGCCGAAGCGCAGCATTTCGCGCGGCGTTTCGTGCGGCACCATCGATACCGTCGGCGCCTGTTCCTTGGCGACGGCCGACGCGCCGTGGATTTCGTGGCCGGGGATGAAGGCTTGCGGGTCGTAGACGATCAGGTCGTCGCCGTCCGCCTGCACGGGGAAATAGCCGTAAACCACCTTAGGCTCGATAAATCCTTCGGCCAACGCGCGGCGCTTGAGGTCTTCGAACACCGGTCGGGCCTTGTCGGCCAGCAGCGCTTCGTATGCCTCCTCGGTCATGCCTTTGCGCTTAAAGCCCCATTGCCCCGTGAACAGGGCGGTTTCATTGATGAAGGAGAACACGTGCCCGGGATGAATGCCGCTCACCACGCGACGGCCCCAGAACGGGGGGACGGGAACGGGATTGTCCTGGGCGATGTCCGCCTTTTTCGCGGCGGCGCTCGTCGGTTTGACGGCGTTCGCCCGCTGCTGCTTGCGCTTGGCGGCGCGCTCTTTCTGTTCGCCGAAGTAGACGTCGATTTTCTTCGACGAAATCGAATCCATGACCTTTAGCCCGTCGAATGCGTCGCGGCAATAGAGCAGCGGGCCGCCGTACAGGCTGGCCAGGTCATCCTCCGCGTAATCGCGCGTCAGGGCCGCACCGCCGAGCAAGACCGGCGTCTTGATCCCGCGGGCGTTGAGCTCTTCCAGATTTTCCTTCATGACCGCGACCGATTTCACCAGCAGCCCGCTCATGCCGATCGCGTCGGCCTTCTTCTCTTCGGCCGCCTTCAGGATGTCGGCGACCGGCTGCTTGATGCCCAGGTTGTAAACCGTGTAGCCGTTGTTGCTGAGGATGATGTCGACCAGGTTCTTGCCGATGTCGTGCACGTCGCCGCGCACGGTCGCCAGCACGATCTTGCCCTTGCTGGAGCCTTCGATTTTCTCCATGTGCGGCTCAAGGTGCGCGACGCTCGCCTTCATCGTTTCGGCGGATTGCAGCACGAAAGGCAGCTGCATCTCGCCGCGGCCGAACAGGTCGCCCACGACTTTCATGCCTTCCAGCAGGATGTCGTTGATGATCTTGAGCGGCGGGTACTGCTTCATCGCCTCATCGAGCCGCGCCGTCAGGCCCCGCTTTTCGCCGTCGATGATGTGCTTTTTCAGCGCTTCTTCGATCGACAATCCTTCGAACGGATCGGCCTTTTTCGCGACTGCTTCCGCGCCGGCGTCGGGGAAGAGCTCCACGAAGGCCGTCAACGGATCGAAGCCTTCACGCCGGCGGTCATAGATCAGATCGAGCGCCGCATTCCACTGGTTCTCGGGGATGCGGTTCTTCGGCAGAATTTTCGACGCGTGCACGATCGCCCCGGTGAGCCCGGCCTCGCGCAGCTCATGCAGGAACGCGCTGTTCAGCACCACCCGCGCCGACGGCTTCAGCCCGAACGACACATTCGACAGGCCCACCACCGTGTGGCAGTTGGGCATCGCCTGCATGATCGCACGCGTGCCTTCGATGGTTTCCAACGCGTTGCGCCGATCTTCCTCAATGCCGGTGCTGATCGGCAGCACCAGCGGATCGAACATCAGGTCTTCATCCTGCAGCCCGTATTTGTTCACGGCCAGGTCGCGGATGCGCAGCGCGATTGCGAGCTTTCGCTCTTTCGTGCGGCCCATCGCGTTTTCCTTGTCTTCGTCGATCGTGCCCGCGACGACGGCCGCTCCGTATTTTTTGGCGAGTCGGCAGATGTCGGCGAGTTTCTCCTCGCCTTCCTCAAGATTCATCGAATTGATCGCGCACCGCCCGCCCGCCAGCTGCAGGCCGGCTTCGAGCACCTTCGGATCGGTGCTGTCGATCATCAGCGGACTGTGCACGCTCACGACGTATTTCGCCGCGACCGATTTCATATCCGCCACACCGTCGCGGCCGACAAAATCGACGCACAGATCGAGCATGTGGCTGCCGTCGCGCACTTCGTCGCGGGCCATGCTGACCAGGCCGTCGATGTCGCCTTCCTGGAGCAGGCGCTTGAACTGGCGGCTGCCGTTGGTGTTGGTTCGCTCGGCGATGATCAGGTAGCTCTTGTCCTGGCGGATGTCTTCGGCGGCATAGAGCGAGCCGACTTGCGGCTTGAGGTTCAGCGTCCGCTGGCCGGGTTGCACGCCGCGGACGGCTTCGACGGTCGCCTTCAGGTGCTCCGGCATCGTCCCGCAGCAGCCGCCGACGATGTTCACGCCGAACTCGCTCACCATCCGCTGCACGCCCTTGGCGAAATCCGGCGCTTTCATCGG
>JBQCCH010000139.1:0-6022 GCA_051962375.1 Tepidisphaeraceae bacterium | reverse complement strand
TACGCTCACCGCAACAAACGCAATAACGCTTACCTGGACAAACAACGCGGCCGGTAACAGTGGCGTGCAACTGCAGTATTCGGTCGACGGTTATTCGCAGTGGTCGTGGTTGGTGAATCTGCCGGCCAGCTACACCAGTCGATCGCCGAGCTATACGGATTTCACAGGCGGCGAGCGGCTGTTCTACCGGGCGGTGGCCTACAGCAACAACGGGCCGAACGGCACCTCCATTGATTCGCCGCCGAGCAACATCGTGGGGACCGAATTTTCGTCCGCCTACGTCGGCGGAACCACCTCAATGCCCCGGGGACTGACGGCCACGCCCTCTCCGAGTGGCACGCCGATCGCCCTGTCGTGGACCGATACCGCATCGAACGAGACGGCTTACCGCGTCGACCGCTCAAGCGATGACGGCCTCACCTGGACGACGCTCACCGCCGCGCTGCCGCCGAACACCACGTCGTTCAATGACGCGACGGTCGTGGCCGGCATCACCTATACGTATCGCGTGAGCGCGATCAACGGGTCGGCAAGCAGCGCCTATTCGCAAACCGCTTCCGCCCGCGCCGCCGCTGCCAATGCCGCGCCCACGATCGCCCAAGCCGCCAGTGCCGGGCCGAATCCGGTGACGGGGCAGTCGACGGTCCTGCAAGTCCTCGGCGCCGACGACGCCGGTGAGGAAAATTTGACCTATTCCTGGAGCGTCACGCAGGGCCCGGGCTCGGTGGCATTCAGCAGCAATTCGCTCAACAGCTCCAAGCAAACCACCGCAACATTCGATCGTGCCGGCCAGTACACGCTGACGGTCACGGTCATCGATCCGCAGGGATTGCGGGTCACATCCAGCGTGCGGGTGGATGTTCAGCAGACGCTGACGTCGATCGCCATCACCCCGGCGCTGCGGACGCTGCAGACGGGCAAGACCCTGCAACTGGCCGCGACGCAACGCGATCAATTTGGTCTTCCCATGGCAGTGAGCCAGCCGATCAATTGGTCGGCGACGGCCGGCTCGATTTCCTCGGCCGGCCTGTTTACCGCTCCCGCTTCCGCCGGCCTCAGCGTGGTGTCGGCCAGCAGCGGATCCGTTTTTTCCACACTGTCGATCCGCTATCAAACCCAGCCCACGCCCTTGGCGTCCTACTCGTTCGAAGAAGGGTCGGGCACCACGGTCGCGGATTCGTCGGGCAACGGCTTTGATGGCACGCTCCTCGGCGGTGTGACCTTCGGCAGCGGGTTCGGCCCCGCCGGCGCGGTTGGCGGCGATCTTGTCTTCGATGGCACCGGCCGCGTGCAGATCGGCGACCCGGCCGCCTTGCAGATCACCGGCGCGATCACGCTCGCCGCCTGGGTCAAATCTTCCAGCACGGCCGGCATCCAGACGATCATCGAAAAAGGGTACAACACCTCCGGCACGCGCGGCGAAGTCTTCCTGCGCATCAATTCCGGCAAATACGAGGTCGGCAGCTGGAACGGGGCGAACAATTTCGCCAGCGTTGCGATCCCCTCGGGCGATGTCGGCACTTGGGTTCATTTGTTGGGCACCTATGATCCCGTCGCCGGGAAGTGGCTGCTCTATCGCAATGGCGCGCTGCTCGCGTCCGCATCGACTGCCACCGGCGCTGTCGTGGTCACCGGCCGCGATTGGACGCTGGGCGGAACCGACATCCCCGACCGCTACTTCACCGGTTCGATCGATGAAGTCCGCATCAGCAACACCACCACGACTGCCGCCGACGCCTTGGCGCTGTACCAATCCTTCGCCGCTCCCATGATCGCCGTTCCCGCATCGGCCGCCGTCGGCGGGGGCCAAGCCGCGCTCAGCGTCCTCGGCCAATCGAGCGATCTGGATGAATCCGCCCTCACCTACACCTGGAGCCTGATCGGCCCGAATCCCGGGACCGCATCATTTTCGATCAATGGCACGAACGGCGCGAAGTCGAGCGTCGCCACCCTTTCCACGCCAGGCACGTACCACTTGAATGTCACGGTCCAGGACACGCTCGGCCGGGCCGTCACCAGCACGGTGGACCTGACCATTCCCCCGCCGCCGCATGTCACGGCCGTGACCGTGGCGGGGACGGGATGGAACCCTAATTTTCTCGGCTATCTGTCGACCAATCACCTGGGCGTCAACGGTTTCACGATCCCGGCCGGCACCGGGCAATCGACGCCGCTCCCCTGGTCCAATTTGAACGTCATCCGGCTCACGTTCGATCAGGCCGTCTCCGTCGGCTCGGGCGATCTGGTCATTTCCGGCGTCAGAGTGCCGAGCTATGCGGTCAAAGCCTTCGCGTACGATCCCGCCACGCTCACCGCCAGTTGGACGCTCGCCGCACCGATCGCCGCCGACCGCCTGACGCTCGACCTGGCCGGCTCCGTGGGCAATTCCGCAAGCGGGTCGCTCGGCAGCGACTTTGTCTTCGGCTTCAACGTCCTCCCCGGTGACGCCGCCCGATCCCCTAGCGTGTTGGCCAACTCGCTGCTGCTCGTCCGCAATGCCCAGTTCGCCACGACCGCGAGTGCCGCCTATTCCATTTTTTACGACATCAACGGCACCGGGCAGATTCTCGCTGATGACCTGCTGCTCGTTCGAAACGCCCAGTTCAGCACACTGCCCACGGTGTAAAAAATCCGCGGCTCCGGGTAAAACGCGTCGAGACGTCATGGTTCTGCCCAGTCGACCAACCCGGAGCCCGTCATGAATTCGCCGTCCAAAAACACGATCTGTCTCTGGTACAACGGCGGCGCCGAAGAGGCCGCCCGGTTTTATGCCCAGACTTTCCCGGACTCATCCGTTACTGCCGTCCACCGCGCGCCGGGCGACTACCCTGCCGGCAAGCAGGGGGATGTGCTGACGGTCCAATTCACCGTGATCGGCATCCCCTGCCTGGGCCTGAATGGGGGACCGATGGTCAAGCCCAGCGAGGCCTTTTCGTTTCAGGTCGCCACGGTCGATCAGGCCGAAACCGATCGCTATTGGGACGCCATCCTCAACAACGGCGGCCAAGCCCACGCCTGCGGGTGGTGTCGCGATCGCTGGGGCATCTCCTGGCAGATCACGCCGCTCGCCCTGACGAACGCCCTTACCGATCCGGACCGCGCCGCCGCCAAGCGGGTGTTCGCCGCGATGATGACGATGACCAAGATCGACATCGCCGCCATCGAAGCCGCCCGCCGCGGCTGAGCCCGCCTCAGGCCGTCATCACGTGCGACGGCTCATCGAACGCGGCGCGGATCGCCTTGTGTTCGTCCTTGGTGAGCGAAAAATTCAACGCCGCCGCGTTTTGCCGCGCCTGCTCCGCGTTGCGCGCCCCCACCAGCGCCGCCGTAATGCCCGGCTCGTGCACCGTCCAGTTGATCACCAGCTGGGCGAAGGTCGCCTTATATTTTTCCGCGATCGGCCGAAGCGTCTCGAGCGCGTCGAGCACCCGCTGCCGATTTTCCTTCGTGAAAAATTTGTGATTCGCCCGGTGATCCCCCTGCGGAAATTCGCGATCCGGCGTCACCTTCCCCGTCAGCAGCCCGCGCTCCATCGGCGAATAGCAGATCACCCCAATCCCGTTCTCCCGACAAAAAGGCAGCACGTTGTGCTCGATGCCGCGGTTGATCAGGCTGTACGGCGGCTGATCGCTCGCCACCACCGCCACGCGCTCGATCCGCTCCAGCCAGCGCACGTCGTAGTTGCTCACGCCGATCGCCCGAACCTTCCCTTCTTTTCGCAATTTTTCCATCGCCGCGAACGATTCTTCCGGTTCCGTCGACATGTCCGGCCAATGGATCTGGTACAGGTCGATGTAATCCGTTCCCAACCGCTTCAGGCTCTGCTCGCACTCATAGGCGATGCTCGCCGGCTTCGCATTTTTGTAGATCGGCAGCTTCGATCCGTCGGGCAGCGTGCTTTCGAAGGCGAACACCCCCTCCTTCTTTTCATCATCCCACCGCATCCCGCACTTGGTTGCGATCACCACCTTGTCGCGCTGTCCCGCGATCGCCTTGCCGACCAGTTCTTCGCTGTGCCCCTGCCCGTAGACCGCTGCGGTGTCGATCGTATTCACGCCCGCTTCCAGCGACGCCTGGATCGCTTCGATCGATTCCTTCTCATCGGTCCCGCCCCACATCCATCCGCCGATCGCCCAGGCGCCGAAGATGATCGGGGACACGTACACGTCTGATTTTCCAAGTTGCCGGTGTTGCATAACGATTCACTCCAACATTCAATTCGCGCAGTCAATTCGGGCAGTCAATTCGCGGACAAAGCCCACGGTCGTTCGCGGGCGTCGTCCTGTGCGATGAGGATAGGCCGACCGACCCGAATCGACCACCCGCCCCGGCCCCTAAGTCGCCGAAAACACCGCCCGGCCGTTCCTGCCATTTTTGTTTTCACTTTCACCCGTTTTTGAACCCCAACCCCCGGCCCGGCCAAACCTTCCAAGGCCACTCCACCTCAGCGCCAGCGCAACGGCCCTTGCCCACACCGCCACGCGACTTATCTCCGTCAAAACGATTCAAGCGCGATGACGCCACTCCACCCTTACGCAGTACGCAATACGGAATATTCCCGTCTTCACTCATCCCCCAAGCCCCACCCAAATTTCCAAAGAGCACCACCACCAACCCATCCCATCCTACCGCCCCGGCCGATCCTGTCGGCTGAAATACGTGGATTTTCGGCCGATTATCCCCCGCCCGCCTCCCCGGCGTGACACGATCCCCGCCGCCCGGTAGCGTGCGGGCGTGGCCACCTTTGTGTCGCGCGGCGGACTCAAGCTCGAACACGCCTTCGGGGCATTCCCCCTGACGGTCCACGGGGCCACCTGCGCCGATCTGGGCTGCAGCACCGGCGGGTTCACCGATTGCCTGCTTCAGCATGGCGCCGCCCGCGTCTATGCCGTCGACACCGGCTACGGCGTGCTCGATTGGAAGCTCCGCAATGACCCGCGCGTCGTCGTCATGGAACGCACCAATGCCATGCACGTCACCCTCCCCGAGCCCATCGATCTGGCCACCATCGACGCCAGTTGGACGCGCCAACACAAGTTGCTCCCCAACGTCAAACACTTGCTCAAATCCGCCGGGCTGGTCGTCACCCTCATCAAGCCCCATTACGAGGCCGACCCAAAACAATTGCGCAAAGGCGTATTGCCCCCCGAGGCGGTGGCGTCTGTCGTGCAAGAGGTTACAACACGCATTCGGGCGTGCGGCTTCACGGTCCTGGCGACCGCCGAAAGCCCGATCAAGGGCAGCGGCAAGCACGGGAACATTGAAGTCCTGGCCCTGTTGAGCCTGGATTGACGTCCGCCCCGCCGTGCGGGCGCGATTGTTCGTGGGAGTGAGCAGAAGCGTTATGTCGACGATTCGATTGGCCATCGCCGGAGTGGGAAATTGCGCAAGTTCGCTCGTGCAGGGCATTCATTACTACGCCCAGGCGCGCGGCGATGACGCGACCGTCGGCCTGGCGCGCCCGCGCATCGGGCCCTTCGGCGCCGGCGACATCGACGTCGTCGCAGCCTTCGACATCGACGCCCGCAAGGTCGGCCGCCCCCTGAATGACGCCATCTTCGCCGCGCCCAACAACACCCGCATCTTCCACCGCCCCCCCGCCGGCCAAGGCCCGGTGGTGCAGATGGCGCCCGTGCTGGACGGCATCGCCGATCACATGGCCGATCACCCCGAGCACCTCCGCTTCGTCGCCGCCGATCGTCCGCCCGTTTCCCTCGTCCAAACCCTGAAAGAGTCCGGTGCCCAGATCCTCGTCAACTACATGCCCGTCGGCGCTCAACGCGCCACCGAGCAATATGCCGAAGCCTGCCTGGAAGCGGGGGTCGCCTTCATCAATTGCGTCCCCGTCTTCATCGTCTCCGACCCAGCTTGGGCCGAGCGCTTTCGCGCCAAGAATCTCCCCTGCGTGGGCGATGACATCAAAGCCCAGGTCGGCGCGACCATCACGCACCGCACCCTGGCGCGTCTCTTCGCCGACCGGGGCGTGCGCATCGATCACACGTACCAGCTCAACACCGGCGGC
>JBQCCH010000138.1:0-4948 GCA_051962375.1 Tepidisphaeraceae bacterium | reverse complement strand
TATTCCGGGCTGGCGGCGTTGGCGCTTTTGCGCTTCCATTCGATCACCACGCGCACCGCGGCCGCGGTTTCGTCGCGCGTGTTGACGACGCGCACTTTGTAATCGATCAGGTGCAGGTCGGCGTTGGCCGGGTAGTGGTCTCGAAGCGCTTTGCGCAGAGCGCGATCGAGTGAATCGACGGGGCCGCTCCCCTCGGCCACGCGGTGTTCCACCTGCTCGCCGACTTTCAGCTTCAGCGTCGCCTCGGCGACGGGGGCCTGCGCGTCGACCCGGTGGGTCGTCACGCGGTAATGCTCCAGGCTGAAAAACGTCTGATGCCGGCCGATCTCTTTGCGGAGCAGCAATTCGAACGACGCCTCGGCCGCTTCGAACTGGAAGCCGGCGTTCTCCAGGTCTTGCACCCGGCCCAGCACCTTGCGCATCACGTCCTTGTCCAGATCAAACTTTTTGCCGGCCTTGGCGGCGATGTTGCTGGCGCCGCTGAGTTCGCTCACCAGCACCTTGCGCGTGTTCCCCACCGCTTCGGGCGAGACGTGCTCATAGGTGCTGGCATCCTTCTGCACCGCGTGCACATGCATGCCCCCTTTGTGGGCGAACGCGCTTTGCCCGACATAGGGTTGGCCGTTCACCGGGTTCATGTTGGCGGTTTCGTAGACGAATCGGCTGACTTCGGTCAGCTTTTTCGCCGTCCCGGGCTGCAGGCAATCGAGGCCGTACTTGAACTGCAGGCTGGCCGCGAAGGGGATCAGATCCATGTTCCCGCACCGCTCGCCGACGCCGTTCATCGTCCCCTGGGCGTGCGTCGCCCCCGCGTGCACGGCCGCCAACCCATTGGCGATCGCCAGGCCGCAGTCGTTGTGGGTATGGATGCCGATTTTCGCGCCGACCGTCTCCTTTACCCGGCGGACCGCTTCGGCGATCTGCTCGGGCATCGTGCCGCCGTTGGTGTCGCACAGGCACAACACCCGCGCGCCGGCTTTGTCGGCGGCGATGAGGGTTTTCAACGCGTACTCGGGATTCTTGCGATAGGTGTCGAAAAAGTGCTCGGCATCGTACACCACCTCACGCCCGGCTGAGGTCATCAAGCCGACGCTGTCGGCGATCATCGCCAGGTTTTCTTCCAGCGTGACGTTCATCACCGCCTGCACCTGGTAATCGCTGGTTTTGCCGACGATCGTCACGACCGGCGTTTCGGCCGCGAGCAGGGCGCGCAGCGTCGCGTCGTCTTTGGGCTTCACCCCGCGCCGCCGGGTCATGCCGAACGCGCTGACTTTTGCCTGCTTCAGCTTCACCCGGCGAATCTCCCGGAAAAACGCCTCGTCCTTCGGATTGCTGATCGGGAAGCCGCCTTCGATGTAATCCACGCCCAGGTCGTCCAGCTTGATCGCGATCTGCAACTTGTCATCCAGGGAAAGGCTGAAGCCTTCTCCCTGCGTGCCGTCGCGGAGCGTGGTGTCGAAGATGTCGATGCGAGTGCTCGGTTGCATAAGGGACTCAATCGTACGGGGACCAAAACGAAAACGCCCTGCGACTCGGGCAGGGCGGGGGACAGACAGCAAAAAAAAGTTCGAACGACCGGCCTACCCGCGGTCGTGCGAGAGAGGCGTAATAATCTGGGTGGCGGCGGCGAACATGCGATGCACTCTACGTCCGAAGCCGGCGGGCGTCAATGCGAGCCCAATCTGGGCCCAATTGGAGCCCAATCTGAATCGTTGATCGCCTCGGCTCGCGAATCATCAGGCCGTCGCTTAATCGATTACGAAAAACTTTTACTGCAAGACGTGCAAAAGCCCCCAAACCGGGCGGGATCCGCGCTCACCAGACCGGCGAGCGACCGGGGGCGGCATTCAGCGCCTGGCAGCGGGCGACCGTGCGCTCGCACAACCCCTGCGGCGGGCTCGCCACCGCACGCTGGGCCAACTCCCGCAAGAGCTGGTCCGTGCCGAGCCGGGCCTCCGGAAGCGAATCTTCCAACAACGACGCGTCCGAGGCACTGGCTCCGTTTGAGTCCAGCGCGGGGATGGTATTGACTTGCGTTTCCATGGATTTCACCGACACGAACCGTGCCGTCTCCCGTCGAAAGGGCAATCCAACCCTGGTTGATTCCCGAGACATGACAACTTCCAAGCTCACCCGAGGTGAACGGACGTCAAAGCGTACCGATCTGCGCGGCTCCCCGTCAACAACGACTTGCCGACCGCCGCGGGGTCTACATTGCGTCTTACGACACCGTCTGCTGTCGGTTCAAAGATTTCCAGATTTGCCCGAACGTTTCCACGGCCGTGTGAAGCCGGGATTTGACGGTTCCCAGCGGCATTTCCAGCATTTCCGCGATCTGCCGATACGGAAATTGATGGAAATAGGCCAATAACAGCACCTCGCGCAGCGAATCGGGCAGCCGCTGGACGGCTTGTCGCACCCGCTCCGCTTCCTCCGAATTCTCCGCCTGCAGGATCGGTCCGATATCCGGCGACTCCAGCACATCCATGAAGGGCTGGCCGTTCGGATCGTTATGGGACATCGCCGCCTGCAGCGGCACCGTGTACCGCCGCGCCCGCGAACGCAGAAAGTCGCGCGCCTTGTTCGCCCCGATCGTAAACAGCCACGGGCGGAATTTTTTCGTCGGATCAAAGGTCTTGGCCGACTGATGCACCTGGATGAACGTCTCCTGAAACACGTCTTCCGCCGCCGCCGCATTGCCGAGGAAGCGGTTCAGGAACACGTACAGATCCCGTTCGTACCGGCGCACCAGTTCCGTGAACGCCGCCGCATCGCCACTCAGGTAGGCGGCGAGCAGCTGCTCATCGGTGATGCCGGGGATGTTGGTGGGGCCGTCGTCCATGCGACAATCTCGTCCTTGCGTCCCCGCGTGCCGGTGTCGGCAAACGGAGGCGGTTGTCGTATAATAGCACCGATGGGCGTCGCCGTGACTGATAATGAGAAGGTCGATTTTTTAAGCCTGCTCCCCCCGCAATGGGAGGCCGTGGTGACGGGTTGGCATTGGCCCAAGTTCCGCGCAAAGCAAGTGGCCGACTGGGTCTACAATAAATCCGTCACCGACCCCGCGCTCTTCAGCAACCTAAAGCCCCAGGACCGCGATTTTCTGCGCGACCACGTGAATTTCGCAGCCTCCACCCGGCTGGCGCACCAGATCAGCGAAGACGGCACGCACAAAATGCTGCTCGGCTGGGAAGGGGCCCAGCAGGCGGAAACGGTCATGATCCCCGCCGGCGATCGACGCACCGCCTGCGTGTCATCCCAAGTCGGTTGCCCCGTCGGCTGCAAGTTCTGTGCGTCCGGCATGGAAGGCGTCAAAGGCAATCTCACCCCCGGCCAAATCGTCGAGCAGGTGGTGCGGCTCAATCAGGCGATGATCGAAACCCCGCCCACCTCCGGCGGCATCGAGTTCGACGACGCCGAGCATTTCATGCCCTCCCGGGCCGCCCAATACCCCGCCCCCAAACGCGGCGGGCCGGGCAATCGCATCACCAACATCGTCTTCATGGGCATGGGCGAACCCATGGCCAACTACGCCAACGTCATGCAGGCGATCCGCATCCTGCATGACCCGATGACCTTCAACATCAGCGCCCGCAAAATCACCGTCAGCACCGTCGGCGTCCCCAAACGCATCCGCGATCTGGCCAACGAAGAATTGCCCCTGAACCTCGCCCTGAGCCTGCACGCCCCGAACGAAGCCCTCCGCCAGCAACTCATCCCCTGGGCGGAGCATTTTTTGATGGGCGAAATCCTCGACGCCTGCCGCTACTACTTCGACCGCACCGGCCGCGAGATCACTTTCGAATACATCCTGCTCAGCGACGTCAACGACCGCCCCGAGCACGCCAAGCAGCTCGTCCAGATCTGCCGAACCATCCGCGCGAACGTCAACCTGCTTCGCTACAACGAAGTCGAATCGCTCCCGTACCAACGCCCCAAGGCCGAAGCCGTGGTGCGGTTCCAGGAAATCCTCCGCGCCGGGGGCGTGAACGCCCACGTCCGAAAATCCCGCGGCCGAGACATCGCCGCCGCCTGCGGTCAACTGCGCCGCCGCGAAAATGAGCGCCAGAAAGACGCCCTGGTGCAACTTGGCGCCTAAGCACGCCTTCCACCGTCGATTCGTTTGATCCTGCTGTCTCATCGGCGCCGTTTTTTTGTCTGGCGCCCCGTGCGATTGTAAGTAAGAGGGACCAACTGTTATGCCGGCCGTCATCCCATCGCACCCGCTTGTTCAGCGCCTCGCGCGTCGACGCCCCCGTCATGCCGTCCGGGGGTTCACGCTCCTGGAACTGCTGATCGCCATCGCGATCATCGGCCTGATCCTGGCGAGCGTGGTCCCGTACATCATGGACAAGTGGGAAATGTCCCGCCGGGCCCAGTGCGCGATGAACCTCTACATCATCCGCGACGCCATGAACGCCTATGCGAAGGATCACGGCAGCTTCCCGCGCGTCCGCTACGATGAAGCGAAGAATCCCACCGCCTGGACCGCATTCACCGGCGCGTCGGACCCGAATCCCTTCGCCCCCAACAGCGCCGTTCAGCCGAACGACGTCAGCGCCTCCCTCTGGCTGCTCGTGCGGGAAGCCTACATCAGCGACACCGGCGTCTTCGTCTGCCCCAGCTCGTCCGATTGGCAGGATCATCTGTACGACAAGCCCGGCTCCACGGTCATCGTCCCCGCCAAGCGCCGCGGCAACTTCCAGTCCGGCCATAACCTGAGCTATTCGATGTTCTGCCCGTTCAGCAACGCGCCCGGGTTCCAGTGGGTCGATTCCCTCCGATCGGAGTGCGCCCTGCTGGCTGACAAAAACCCCGGCGTGTACGGCACGAGCGACGTCACCAAAATCCCCGCCAACGCGCCCCCCGAAGCCTACGCCGTCGCCAACAGCAACAACCACAACCGCGCCGGCCAAAACGTCCTCTTCGCCGACGGCAGCGTGCAGTT
>JBQCCH010000137.1:0-15002 GCA_051962375.1 Tepidisphaeraceae bacterium | reverse complement strand
GCGTAAGTCGCCGAAAAACCCCGCCGGCCGTTCCTGCCATTTTTTGTTTCACTTTGGCGTCGTTTTCCGGCCAAAATCGTTACGCCGAAACGTGTTACCCCGCCGCCAAAGTCGCGCACGGCTGCGACACAGCTTGCCCAGTGTGCCCTGTGACTTATGCACCTCAAATCTCGCCCGTTAGCCGCGCCCGCAAACCCCGCCAGCCCCGCCACCGCCCGCTCGCGTGGCCAGTCCCATGCTCATCATGTCAAAGAGCCGCCCCAACCCCGTTTTACCGCCGCCGATCCAAAAAGTCGGCCTCTTTTTCACCGACCTCTTTCCCCGGCCCCTTCGTCCGCGGCCTCTTCGTTCGCGGCCCCTTCTTCCGCGGCGATGCGGCGGGTCATCCCACGATGTCGCGCAGCGTCTCGGCCGCGTAGCGGATTTGGTCGTCGGTCAGTTCCGGGTAAATCGGCAACGCCAGCACTTCGCGCGTCGCCCGTTCCGTCTCCGGAAAATCGCCCGGCCGATGCCCCAGATCCTTGAAGCATTCCTGCAGGTGCAGCCCCAGCGGATAATAAATCGCCGATCCGATCCCGTGCTCCTGCAGCTTTTGCTTCACGGCGTCCCGGTTCGGCACGCGGACGACGTACTGGTTGTAGACGCTGACATTCCCCGGCTCGATGACCGGCGTCGCGACGGCGGAATCCTTCAGCACGGCCTCGTAGATCGCCGCATGATGCCGACGCGCTGCGTGCCAGCCGTTCAGGTAATTGAGTTTGACTTCCAGCACCGCCGCCTGAATCGCCGCCAGCCGGAACATCCCGCCCACCATCTCGTGGAAATACGTGTGCCCGCTCCCGTGGACGCGCAGCTTCCGCAGTTTCTCCGCCCAGGCGTCGTCGTTCGTGCAGACCGCGCCGGCATCGCCGAACGCGCCCAGGTTTTTCGTCGGATAAAAGCTCAAGCACCCGAAGGCCGCCTGTGAGCAGGCCGGCTTGTCGAACCGCTTGGCGCCGATCGCCTGGGCGGCGTCTTCGATCGTGTACAACCCATGCCGGCACGCGATCTCATTCACCGCCTCGATGCGCGCCATCTGCCCGAACAGGTCAACCGGGATGATCGCTTTCGTCCGTGGCGTGATCGCCGGCTCGATCTGGGCGATGTCGATATTAAACGTCTTCGGGTCGATGTCGACAAACACCGGCTTCGCCCCCAGCCGCGCCACGCAGCCGGCCGTCGCGAAAAACGTGAAGGCCGGCACGATCACCTCGTCCCCCGGCCCGATCCCCAGCGCCATCAGCGAGATCAACAGCGCGTCGGTCCCCGACGATACGCCGATCGCATGCTTCGTCCCGCAATACTCGGCCAATTTCCGCTCGAACGCGTCCACGTGCGGCCCCAGGATCAACGCCTGCGTATCGCACACCTTATCGATGGCCGCCCGAATCTCATCCCGAATCGGTCCATACTGCTGACGAAGATCGAGCAACGGAACTTGCATTGTGGCCAGAATACTGCGTAACGCGCACGGCGTAAAAAGGGGGAGAACGCCTGAGTCTTTCGTCACGCCGTTCTCATGACGTCATCCGTCTCACGATGCTTCGATATTCGGCGTCACGTCGCGCATCTGCGTGATGCGCGGCTTGAAGTCGCCGGTGATCAGCCGGGCGCCTTTGTTGTCGAAGATGTACGTCCAGATCCAATTGATCATCACGATCACCTTGCTCCGGAAACTGATGAGGAACATCAGGTGCACGAACGACCACATCAGCCACGCGAACAGCCCGCTGAACTTCCACCCGCGGATGTCGGCCACCGCGCGGGCCTTGCCGATGGTCGCCATCGTGCCCTTGTCCCAATACGTGAAGGGCTGGCGGTCTTCCACTTTCACATGCGCCCGCACTTCCTGGCGGATGATCTTGGCGACGTAATCCCCCATCTGCATCGCCGCCGGCGCCAGGCCCGGCACCGGCTGCTTGGTGTTGGCGTCCGTCGCGGCCGCCAGGTCGCCGATCACGAACACATTCGGATACCCCGGCACCGACAGATCCGGATTCACGCTCACGCGGCCGGCCCGATCCAGCGGCACGCCCAGCGTCTTGCCCAGCGGGTTCGCCCGCACGCCCGCCGCCCAGAACACGTTGTTCGCGCTGATGCGTTCATCTCCCACGCAAACGCCCCCGTCATCGATCTGCGTCACCCGCCCGTTCAGCCGCAGTTCAATCCCCATGTTCTGCAGGGTTTGCTTGGCCTTCTCGCTCAGTTCGCCGGCGAATTGCTTCAGGACGCGGTCGTTCGCTTCGACCAGAATCACCCGGGCCGTCGCGGTGTCGATGTTGCGGTAATCGCGCTGAATCTGCTCGACGGCGATCTCGCGCAGCGCCCCGGCCAACTCCACGCCGGTCGGCCCGCCGCCCACGACCACAAACGTCAACTTCGCCCGCCGCGCCGCTTCGTCCATCTCGTGTTCCGCTTCTTCGTACGCCAGCAGAATGCGCTTGCGGATTTCGATCGCGTCTTCCACGTGCTTCAGCCCCGGCGCAACTTTTGCCCATTCCTCGTGGCCGAAATACGAGTGCGTCGCCCCCGCGGCAATCACCAGGTAGTCATAGTCGACGCACAGATCCCCCGCGAAGATGCATTTTTTCGCCAGATCGACGTTCGTCACTTCCGCCAGCACGCAGTCCACATTCTTTTGCTGCCGGAAGATCGCCCGGATCGGGAAGGCGATATCCGCCGGCGACAACGACGCGGTCGCCACCTGGTACAGCAGCGGCTGGAACAGGTGATAGTTGTTCCGGTCGAACAGCGCAATATTGACCGGCGTTTTTCGCAGGCCCTTGCACACGTGCATGCCCGCGAAACCGGAACCGATGACGATGACGTTGGGGATGTTCGGCATAAGTAGGGGCGTGAGCGGCGTTTCCGCCTACCGTTTGTAGGCGACGAAGCCCCATGTGACAAACCCAATCGTCGTTTTGAAAATCGCCCTCGCTGGCACGGGCCTTGCAATAACTCTCTCCGGCGATCGTGCCACGCGAAAAACGCGGCTTCGATCCAGCCAAGTGGCTAAAGATGCGCGGCGGAGCCGCAAGTGTTGCGCGGAGCGATTTGACCGGGAAAGACCTGATATGGCATTGACGAGCGCATTGTACACGGGCCTGTCCGGGCTGGACGTCAACCAGGCGAACCTCAACGTCATTGGCAACAACATTGCCAACGTCAACACCACGGCGTTCAAGTCCTCCCGCGCCGTCTTCGCGCCCCAGTTCTACCTCACCGACCAGGCGGGCAGTCAGCCCACCGCCGACTCCGGCGGCTCCAACCCCTCACAACGCGGCCTGGGCGCGTCCGTCGCCGCCATCGAAAAAGATTTCACCCAAGGCTCCTTCCAGACCACCGGCAATAACAAAGACATGGCCATCGACGGCTCTGGCTTCTTTATTGTCAAAGGCGCCGGCGGAACCTCCTACACCCGCGAGGGGGATTTCACCCTCAACGGCAACAATGAACTGACCACCAACCGCGGCGATTTCGTCATGGGCTACGGCACCGACGGCGCCGGCAATGTCGTCCAGGGGCAGCTCCAGCACCTGCTCATCCCCGGCAACCTCACCAGCGCCGCCAAGGCCAGCACCAGCGCCACCCTCCAAGGCAACCTCGACACCGCCGGCGATGTCGCCAGCGGCGCCAGCATCCTGGACGGCACCGGCCCCCTCAAATCCATCAGCGGCGGCACCCTCGGCGACGGCTCGGCCCTGACCGATCTCTCCATGGACGGCACCACGCCCATGTTCAACGTCGGCGACAAACTCACCCTCAACGGCACCAAGGGCGGGCGAACCCTCGCCCCCCTCACCTACACCGTCGACGCGACCTCCACCGTCAAAAACCTCGAAGACTTCTTCAACCAGGGCTTGGAAATCAAGCCCGACGAAACCGGTCCCGCCGGCTACAACCCGCCCGGCGCCCAGTTCGACACCACCACCAACACCTTCAAAATCATCGGCAACCCCGGCAAGGACAACGCCGTCTCCCTCGGCGGGACGGCCTTCACCTCGAGCAACCCGTCGATGTCCATGACCTTCTCCGCCGACGCCACCAGCAACCCCACCGGCGAAAGCGTCTACACCAGCTTCCAGGCGTATGACTCGCTCGGCACCCCGGTGAACATCAACGTTACCGCCACGCTCGAAAGCAAGTCCGACGCCGGCAGCACCTGGCGCTTCATCGCCGCCAGCCCCGACAACACCAAGGCCAATACCTTCGACCCCACCGGCACCACGCCCTCCGCCTACTACGGCGCCCTGCTCGGCAGCGGCACGATCACCTTCGACAACGCCGGCCAATACGTCAGCTCCACCGGAACCTCGCTCACGCTCGACCGCACCGGCACCGGCGCGACCCCGCAGCAGACGGTCGCCCTCGATTTTTCGGGCATGACCGCCCTCTCGACCGATACCAGCAGCCTCACCATGCAAAAGCAGGACGGCTACCCCATGGGCGAAATCACCGGCTTCTCCGTCGGCGCCGAAGGCACCATCACCGGCACCTTCAGCAACGGCAAAACCCGCACCCTCGGGCAGATCGCCATCGCCACCTTCGACAACCCGTCCGGCCTGGTCGACAACGGCAACAACCTCTATCAGCCCGGCTCCAACTCCGGCGCCGCCGTCATCACCACGCCCACCCAAAACAACAGCGGCGCCATCCGCTCGGGCGCACTCGAACAATCCAACGTCGATATTTCCCGTGAATTCATCAACATGATCACCGCCAGCACCGGCTTCACCGCCGCCAGCCGCGTGATCACCACCAGCGACCAATTGTTGACCGAACTGATGAACACCAATCGTTGATGACGATTGGTAAACGATTCCCAGCCCTCGCGGCAGGTGTTTATTCTGCTGTCGCGAGGGCGACTATATAAAGGAGTGGAGAGCGAGGAGTGGAGAGTGGAGAGCAAAAGGCAACGCCGACCGGCTTTTGTCTTTAACTCTCAACGCTCCACTCCCAACTCCCAACTAGATCAGGATGATCCACGTTACCCGCCTCAACGGCGAATCCTTCGTTCTCAATGCCGAGAAGATCAAGTACGTCGAGCAGATTCCCGACACGGTCATCTGCTGCGACACCGGCGAAAAGCTGCTGGTCAAGGAAACCGTCGCCGAGGTCATCCGCCGGGCGATCGATTACGCCCGCATGATCCGCCGTCCCATAACCGACTAAGCTTCAACCCCGCGCCGATTTGGCCGATGACTCCCGTGACGGACCCTTGAAAGGATCGCCACGATGTCAGAGAAGGCCGCTGAAAAGAAAAAAGAAGAACCCGCCAAGGACGAACACGGGGCGGAGAAGAAAAAAGGGGGCGGCATCGGCGCGCTGCTGACCAAGCTCCCGGTCATGATGGGCGGGGCGATGGTCGTTGAAGCGCTCGTGCTGTTCATCGGCTTCAAGATCATCTCCGGCGGCCCCAAGCCGTCGCAGGCGGCCGTCTCCCTGGAAGACCCCGCCGCCAAGACCGAAGCCCACGGCGAAGCCAAGGCCGAAGCCCATGGCGAGGCCAAGGAAGGCGCCAAATCCGAGGGCGGCGAAGCCAAAGAAGGCGCCGCCGGGCCTGTCGATCCCAAAAAGCCCGTCGAAATCCCCGTCGTCGAGTTCCGCGCCCCCAATCGCCAGTCCGGCAAGACCTTCCTCTACGACGTCAGCGTCTACGCCGTCACCCGCTCGGCCAATAAATCCGCCGTCGAGAGCGCTTTTAAGGACAATGAGGCCTTGATAAAAGACCGCGTGCGGACGATCATAGCCCAGTCCGACCCGGACAAACTCGGGGGCGGCTCTGAGCCCGGCCTCGAAACGCTCCGGCGTCAGGTGAAGTACCAGTTAGACCAGATCGTCGGTGAAGGCATCGTGGATGAGGTGCTGATTCCCCGTTGCACGCCCTTCAGAACGGATTTCTGATCGGCCCCGGGGCTGAGTGATCTGGGTGCATGTCAGTTGCCCGCTACGCCAAGGATGGTGTGCATGGCCGACGAAACCCCCCCGAATTCTCCGCCGCCCGCTGCCGACGCCCAGATGGACACGCTCGCCAAAGAGCTGCAATCCATGGGCAGCATCGGCGACGCCACGCAGGCCGCCGACGCCGCCACGCCCAATCTCGCCGAGCTCGAAGCGCTGCTCAAGGAAGCCAATTTCGAGCTCCCCAAGTCCGACGCCGACCCCGGTGCCCAGCTCATCGCCGACGCCCAAGGCGCCGCCCAGCGCGCCAATTCGCTGCCGCCCACCAGCCACTTTGATTTGCCCGCGTTCCAGCAGGCTATCAACAACGCCAACGCCTCCAGCATCGATCTGCTCCGCGACGTCGATCTCAATGTCAAAATCGAGCTCGGCCGCAGCCGCATGTTGGTCGAAGACGTCCTGAAGCTCGCCGAAGGGTCGGTCGTCGAACTCGACAAGCTCGCCGGCGATCCCGTCGACGTTTTCGTCAACGATCGGCTCGTCGCCCGCGGCGAAGTGCTCGTGCTGAACGACAATTTCTGCGTCCGCGTGAACGAAATCGTTTCCGGCGTGAGGGAAGAAGCGTGAACCGCCGGCCTCGCATCGCCCGCTCGCTCGCGGGCCTGATCCTGCTTTCGGCCATGGCGCTGCCATCCGCCCCCGCCCTGGCCGCGCCCGCGTCGCAGCCGGTCAGCGCGTACGACAATCAACCCGTCCGCCGCAGCGGCCACGCCCCCAGCACCTCCACCGCCACGCCCGCCGAAAGCTTCAATGTCGAGCGCCTCATCACCGCCATGGCCGTGGTGCTGACGCTGATCTTCATCCTTCGCTACGCCGCCGGCTGGCTCTTTCCCGCCACCAAGGCTTCCCGCGGGTCGCGCGCCGTCCGTGTCCTGTCGCGCTCGACCATCGCCCCGCGTCAGCAGGTCATGCTCCTGCACGTCGGCCGCCGCGTCATCATCGTCGGCGAAAGCGGGGGGGCCCTGTCTTCGCTGGGGCACATTCAGGATCCCGACGAAGTCGCCGAGCTCATCGGCCAAACCGAAAACACCGAACTCCCGACCCTCGGCAGCCGCTTCGGCACGCTGTTCGGCCGGGCACGTGATGAACTTGAAACCCCATCCCCAGACCTGACCCCCGACGATCCCGAATCCCCGACCGCCGACGCGCTCCCCCCGGACGAACTCGCCGGCACGCGGTCCGAGATCTCGAGCCTCATCCATCGGATGCGGGCACTGACCCAGACGGTCCGGAAAGAGTAGCCCGGCCGATTGTGACGCGCCGTCGGCAGGATGCCTGGCGGCTTGGAGAACCCAGAGCATGGACGCTCGACACATCAAATGGATCGTGGCCCTGGCCGTGCTGCTATTGGCCGGCGGAGTGATGGCTCAATCCATCCCCTCCATCCAGACGCCCTCCGGCGCCATCAACGTCCCGGACATCACCACGCGGGAAAACCTCGTCCCCGCGATGCAGTTGATCATCCTGCTCACGGTCCTCTCCCTGGCGCCGGCCATCCTCATCATGATGACCAGCTTCACGCGGATCATCATCGTCCTTTCGCTCCTGCGTCAGGCGATGGGCACCCAGCAGCTGCCCCCCAACCAAATCCTCATCGGCCTGGCCATGTTCATGACGTTTCTGGTGATGGGCCCGACCTGGCAAAAGGTGAATGACGTCGCCATCAAGCCCTACCTCGACGGTTCCGCCGACCAGCAAACCGCCCTGGCCGCCGCCCAGGGGCCGCTGCGCGATTTCATGATCGCCCAGATCGAGCACGTCGGAAACGAAGACGATGTCTACATGTTCCAGCAGTTCGCCTCCGGCTCGGACAAAGACGTCCAGATCGACGGTTGGAAAAGCGTCAGCACCCTCACCCTGATCCCTTCCTACATGCTCAGCGAGCTGAAGACCGCCTTCCTCATGGGCTTCAAGATGTACCTGCCGTTTCTGATCATCGACATGGTCATCAGCAGCATTCTGATCAGCATGGGCATGATGATGCTGCCCCCCGTGCTCATTTCGCTCCCGTTTAAATTGCTACTTTTCGTTTTGGTCGACGGATGGCGCTTGATAACATCGAACCTCATGGGTAGCTTTGTTCATTAAGGCATATTCATCTCGCACGGATGTGGGGCGAAGCCTTATTTAGCTGCCAGCGGCGTTCCCAAACGCCAACGACTTCACACTCAAGGATGGGTGTCTCATGTCGGTCGAATCCGCTTCCGAATTCGTTCGTCACACACTGATACTCACGCTGATTATCGCTTCGCCGATGCTCGTCGTCGGCCTGGTGGTGGGCGTTGTGGTCTCGCTCGTGCAGGCCGTCACGCAGATTCAGGAACAGACCCTGAGCTTCGTGCCGAAGATCGCCGCCATGATCATTGCGGCCATCGCCCTGATGCCTTGGATCGAATCCCGTCTGATCGATTACGCCCACGCGGTCTTTCTCACGGGAAACCTCCCCTGAACCCGTGAGCCGAACGTCGATCGCCGCCTTCCGCGGGCGTGCGGCCGAACCCATCGACATTCCGTTATCGACCTTCGATCATGACTTGGCAGCAGGCTCTTAATTTCATTCCCGCGTTCACGCTGGCGTTTTTCCGCCTGGCGGGATTGATGATCATGTCGCCCCTGTTTGGATCGGCAAAAATCCCCAAGCGGGTCAAACTTTTCTTCGCCGCCGTCGCCACCCTCGGCATGGTCTCTGCCTTGCCGAGCGATGTCGTCTTCCCGCCCACCTGGGCGGGCCTCGCGCTCGACATCGGCGGCGAACTGGTCTTCGGCCTGGCCATGGGATCCATCGTCAGCTTCACCTTCATCGCCGCCCAGTGGGCCGGTGAAATGATCGGGCAGCAGATCGGCTTCAATCTCTCCGAAACCTACGACCACCAGTTCGGGCAGGCCGGCTCCCTCATCGGCGATCTGTACTTCATGCTCACCCTGGTCGTCTTCCTCATCACCGGCGGCCACCGCGTGCTGCTGGAAGCCGTCTACCACAGCTTCAAGGCCGTCCCCCTGCTCGACATGGGCATGAACCGGCCGCTGTTCAATACCTTCATCGACCTCTTCCGCGAGGCCACCATCCTCGCTATGCGCCTCGCCGCCCCGATCTTCTTCACCATGCTCGTCGTCGACCTGGCGATGGGGTGCGTCGGCAAAGCGATGCCCGCCTTCAACATCATGACCGCCGGCATCCCCGTCCGGTCGATCATCGGGCTGATCGTGCTGATCATCGGCGTCGGCATCACCACCGACGCCGTCAGCGGCTCGCTCGATTCCATGCTGAACGACGTCAGCCAACTCTTCGTCACCGGAGGAACGCCCAATGGCGGATGAATCAGCCGGCGAAAAAACAGAAGCCCCCACGCCCAAGCGGCGTGAGCAGGCGCGCGAGCAGGGACAAATCCCCAAAAGCGCCGACCTCACCGCCGCCGCCCTCATGCTCTCGGCCGTCGTCCTGCTCGGCTGGTACGGCGAGGGACTCATCGCCGTCTGCCGCGACATCATGCTCAACACGCTCGGTCCCGACGGCATCGGGAGCACCGAAGTCCCCGAAATCCGCCAGGTCATGCTCAGCCTCTTCATCCGCGTCGGCGGCGCGCTGGCCCCCATCCTGCTGGGCATGATGCTAGTCGCCATCCTCTGCAACATCGCCCAGGTCGGCTTCTTCTTCTCCCTCGAACGCGTCCAGCCCAAGCTATCGGCCCTGAACCCCACCAAGGGTTTCTCGCGCCTCTTCAGCGGCGGCCAAGGCGCTGTCTCGCTGCTCATGAACCTGGCGAAAATGGGCATGATCGCCGCCGTCGCCTACTCCGCCATCGCCGACCGGATGGCCCTCATCGCCGGCGCTCAAAAGCTCGACTACGTCCAACTGCTGGGCCTCGGTGCCCAGCTCATGCACGACATCGCCTTTCGCATTGCCATCTTCCTGCTCGTGCTGGCGATCATCGATTACGCCTACCAGCGCTACAAGATCAACAAAGAACTGAAGATGACCAAGCAAGAGGTCAAGGAAGAAATGAAGAGCATGGACGGCGACCCGCACGTCAAGCAGCGCCGCCGACAGATCGCCATGCAACGGCACCGCCAGCGCCTGAAGACCGCCGTTCCGACCGCCGACGTCATTGTCACCAACCCGACACACTACGCGATCGCCCTCAAATACGAGGCCGGCACCATGAACGCCCCGAAAGTGGTCGCCAAAGGCGCTGACGAACTCGCTAAGGTCATTCGCGAAATCGCCATCGAAAACGGCATTCCGCTGCTGGAGCGCCCGCCCCTGGCCCGGGCGCTCTACCGCACCGTCGAAGTCGGCCATGAAATCCCGGAAGAATATTTCGCCGCCGTCGCGGAAATTCTCGCGTACGTCTACGAAATCAGCGGAAAGGCAAAGGCAATCAAGGCCGCTTAACAACACCGCGGAACCGGCGGCAGGGCGAGGCTGAGCTCAAAAGCTCTCCCTACAACCCCCCGTCTGTAACGCTCGACGAACAACACCCCCGCAATGGCTTCCACCACGGCTCCATCTTCGCTCCTGACCCGCATCTCCGACAACCGCGGCATGGTGTTCCCGTTGGCGTGCGTCTGCCTGCTGATGGTCATCCTCGTCCCGCTCCCGCCGGCGGTGCTCGACTTTCTGCTGGTGCTGAACATCACGCTGTCGGTCATCATTCTGGTGACGACGATTTACGTGAAATCGCCGCTGGAATTCGCCGTCCTCCCGTCGCTGCTGCTGGCGATCACGCTGTTCCGATTGGTGCTGAACGTCGCCACCACCCGACTCATCCTCACCGCCGGCGACAACGGGCGCACCGTCGAGCAGGCCCACTTCGCCGCCGGCCATGTGGTGCAGGCCTTCAGCAGCTTCGTCACCGCCGGCTCGCTCACGGTCGGTGTCATCATCTTCGTGATCATTTTCGTGATCCAGTTCGTCGTGATCACCAAAGGCGCCACGCGCATCTCCGAAGTGGCCGCCCGCTTCACGTTGGACGCCATGCCCGGCAAGCAGATGGCGATCGACGCCGACCTCAACGCCGGCACCATCAATGAAGCCCAGGCCCGCGAACGCCGCAGCGCCATCGCCCAGGAAGCCGACTTCTACGGGGCCATGGACGGTGCCAGCAAATTCGTACGCGGCGACGCGGTGGCGGCGATCGTCATCACGTTCGTCAACGTGTTGGGCGGCATGTACGTGGGGCTGGTGCAAAACGGCTGGCACCTCGCCGAAACCGCCAAGCTCTACACCATCCTCACCATCGGCGACGGCCTCGTGTCGCAGATCCCGGCGTTCATCGTCTCGCTCGGCGCGGGCCTGATCGTCACCCGCTCCAGCAGCCGCAAAAACCTCGGCGACGAAATGCTCAGCCAGATGTTCGCCAAGCCGGCGGCATTGATCGTGGCGGCGTCGTTCCTGCTGGTCCTGAGCGTCACCGGCCTGCCCATGGTCCCCCTGTTCATCATGGGAAGCTGCTGCGGCGGACTCGCCTACATCATGACCCGCCAGGCGAAAAACGCCGATCTCGCCGAGAAAAAGAAGCAGGTCGAACAAACCAAGGCCGCCGCCAAAGAGCCCGAAAAGGTCGAAAAACTGCTCGACGTCGATTCCATGGAACTCGAAGTCGGCTACGGGCTGGTCAAGATCGTCGACGAAAGCAAAGGCGGCGACCTGCTCAGCCGCATCAGCATGATCCGCCGCCAGATCGCGATCGAACTGGGGATCATCGTCCCCCCCGTGCGCATCCGCGACAACATGCGCCTCGGCCCCAACGACTACGCCATCAAAATCCGCGGCCAGCAGATTTCGCAGGGCGTCACCTACCCCGACCAGTTCATGGCCATGGACAACGGCGCGACGTCCGGCCCACTGCTCGGCGGCGAAGTGACCACCGAACCCGCCTTCGGCCTGCCCGCCTACTGGATCACCGAAAGCCAGCGCAGCGAAGCCGAGCTGATGAACTACACCGTCGTCGAAGCCACCGCGGTCGTCGCCACGCACCTGACCGAGGTCATCAAATCCCACGCCTACGAATTGATCACCCGCCAGGAAGTCAAAAACCTGATCGAAAACCTCAAGCAAAAAGCCCCCGCCCTGGTCGAAGAGGTGATCCCCGCCCAGATCAAGCCCGGCGAATTGCAGCGTGTCATGCAGAACCTGCTCCGCGAGCGCGTGCCCGTGCGCGACCTGGAAACCATCGTCGAAACCCTCGGCGACTGGTCCGGCCGCACCAAAGACCTTGAAGTGCTGACCGAGTACTGCCGCCACGCCCTGGCGCGCACAATTTGCAAGCAATATGTGGACGAACGTGATAAACTCTGGTGCGTAACGCTCGACCCGGCCCTGGAAGACCTGATCGTCGGCCATACGGACCGGGAAAAGGGCACCAATTCGATGCCGCCGCAAACCCAGCAAACGATTGTGAAGCGCGTGGCGGAAAAAGTCGCCGAGCTCACTCAGCTCGGCCGTAACGCGGTGATTTTGTGCAGCCCGAATATTCGGGCGACATTACGCCGAATGATCGAAAGCGCTGTTCCGCAAGTCGCGGTGATGGCGTATAACGAAGTCGTGCCCGACGTGGCAGTGGAAGCTGTCGGGCTGGTTGGTTTGAACGGGTGAGTGAATCGGTTGATCGGTTGATCGGTTGATGAGTTGTTCAGTGGCAGTCGGAACGTAGAAGACGCCACGGATCGACAGATCAACGGAAGATCAACGGATAAACATATCAACGGTTTCGGTCTTGAGAGGCACGGATGCAGCTCCAGACATTTCAAGCAAGTTCGATGGCCGAAGCGCTGCAGCGCGTGAAAACCACGCTGGGCACGGAGGCGGTCATCCTTCACACCCGCACCGTTCAGCTCAAGCGCTGGATGGGCCTGAAGCGCGTCGAGATGTTCGAAATCACCGCCGGCCGCGGGATGAACGTCGTCAATCGATCGCTGCCAAAGAACCCCGCTCCGCCCGCCGCCGCCCGGCCCCGAGCGCTGCCGACTTCGACCCAACTGCTTCGCCAGCCCGCCGCCCCCGCGCCCTCGCAGCGGCCGGATCCCAAGGCCTTCCTGCAAATGCCCGCCGCCTCCAATGCGGCCATCCTGGGGCTCACCGACGAAGTCACCCAGCTCAAAGGCATGATGAAAGACCTGGTCTCCCAGGTCCGCCATCAAAAAAGCCCGCAGGTGCCCGAAGAACTCTTCGAACAATACATGGGCCTGATCGAAAACATGGTCGCCGACGAAGTCGCCGTCGACATCGTTCGGTCCCTCCAGCGTCAACTCCGCCCGGAACTGCTGGCCGACAAGAAACTCGTCCGCGAGCGCCTCGCCGAGCACCTGGAAAAGCTCATCCCCACAGCCGGCCCGATCGTTCGCACCAAAACCGAAGGCCCGCACGTCGTCGCGCTCATCGGCCCCACGGGCGTGGGAAAAACCACCACCATCGCCAAGCTCGCCGCCAACCTTAAGCTCCGCGAGAAAAAGCGGGTCGGCCTGATCACCATCGATACTTTCCGCATCGCCGCCATCGACCAGCTCAAGCGTTACGCCGACATTCTCGGCGCCCAGCTTCGCGTCGTCGGCACGCCGGAAGAAATGAAAGCCGCCATCGAACAGATGAGCGACTGCGAATACGTCCTCATCGACACCGCCGGCCGCAGCCCGCGGGATTCGATGAAATTGAATGAACTCAAGCGCTTCCTCAGCTTCGCCGACCCGGACGAGGTCTATCTTGTCCTCTCCACGACGGCCAGCGAAGGGTGCGTTGAACTCGCCCTGGAAAAATTCGGCGAAGTGCGGGTCGACAAACTGATCTTCACCAAGCTGGATGAAGCCGCCCAACTGGGCGTGGTGTTGAATGTCGTGCGTCGTGTGAACAAAGGACTGGCCTACGTAACCACCGGACAAGACGTACCCGATGACATCGAAGTCGGCCACGGCCGACGATTGGCCAACCTGATCCTGGGGAACCCTTAGGAATGTCAATTTTCAGTTTGCCCTTGTCGCCCGAAACCATTCGGCGGCGAATGCGAACGAGCGAATTGCAGAAGAATCAATGAGCGTAGCGTTCGTCGATCAAGCCACCACCCTCCGCACGCTGGCCGCCAGCCAGCGGCAAGCGACCGTCATCGCCGTCACCAGCGGCAAGGGGGGCGTCGGCAAGAGCAATATTTCCGTGAACCTGGCGATCAAGCTCGCCGAGGCGGGCAAGCGCGTCGCGCTGCTCGACGCCGACCTGGGCCTGGCCAATGCCGATGTCCTGTGCAACGTCGACCTGCAGTGGAATCTCTCCCACGTCATCGGCCGCAAAAAGCCGCTGCACGAAGTGATGCAGAAAACCCCCGGCGGGTTCTGGCTCATCGGCGGGGCGTCGGGCCTGGCGAAGATGGCCGACCTCACCGATCAGGATCGCCAGAACCTGGTCGACGCCCTGAATGAGCTCGAATCGCAGTTCGATGTGATGATCATCGACACCGGCGCGGGCATCAATTCCAACGTACTCGCCTTCACCCGGGCGGCCGACCATGTGCTGATCGTCACCACGCCCGAGCCGACCGCCATCACCGACGCATACGCCGTCGCCAAGGTGATGATCCGCGACGGGCGCGACCGCACGATGAGCCTGCTGGTCAACCAAGCCCATTCCGCCGACGAAGGGCGCAGCGTGTACGAGCGCATTTCAAAGGTGGCCCGGCAATTCCTGGGCGTTGGGTTGTTTGACGCCGGCTATGTGCTGGCGGATGAGAACGTGCCGATGGCCGTTCGCCGGCGCAACCCGTTCGTGCTCTCGGCCCCGCGTGGGCCGGCGAGCGTGTGCGTCGCGCAGCTGGCGAGCCGCCTGCAACACGGGCAAGTGCCCCGAAATGAGCCCGGCGGGTTCTTTCACCGCATGAGCCGATGGTTGAGAGTGTGAGGAATGGATATTGCGTACCGCGTACTGCGTAAAAGGAGGTGCCTCTTACGCAGGACGCGATACGAAGGACGTTAGTGTTGAGGATCTGACCGGTACCCATGACCCGCAGGCTTTCCGCCAG
>JBQCCH010000136.1:0-3918 GCA_051962375.1 Tepidisphaeraceae bacterium | reverse complement strand
GGTGCTTCCGCCGCGCGTGGCGCCGATCGTTGCTGTGTTGATCCCGGTCTATAAGGGTGACGCCGAGCGCGAGACGGTGATGGCCTTCATCCATCAACTGGCGGAGAAGCTGGTCGGGGCGGCCGAAGTGGCGGCGGCGGCGAAACGGACGACCGGGGAGATCAAGAGCTTTTTCTTCGACAAAGCGAGCGACCAGAAGATCGCCATCGATACGCGCGACACCCGCCCGGGCGACAAGCAGTTTCACTGGGAACAGCGGGGCGTGCCGTTCCGCATCGAAGTCGGCCCGCGCGACGTGGCGGCCGGGGCGGCGCTGGTCAAGCGGCGATTGGATCGCGGGAAAGAGACGGTCAAGCTCGAAGACTTTTCCGGCGAATGGCTGCGTGCGAAACTGGAAGACGTTCAGAAGCAGATGTTCGACAAGGCGGCCGCTTTTCAATTGGCCAACACGCGCTCCGCTGCGAGCTATGACGAATTGAAGAAGATCCTGGAAACCGACGGCGGATTTGTGCGCTGCTACTTCGAACCGGACAAGGACTCCGAAGCGAAGATCAAGGCCGAAACGAAGGCGACCGTCCGCTGCATTCCCTTCGACCAGCACGCGGCCGAGGGCGCCTGCATTTTCACGGGGCGACCGACGAAGACGCAGGTGTTGTTTGCGCAGGCGTACTGACGCATTGTCCCTCTCCCGGCCGGGCCGGGCGTGGGGAGCCGAAGATGAAACCGCCAGCCGACATTCATCTGACGGTCTTGCCCGAAATTCCCTGTCCCTACCTGCCGGGGCGGAGCGAGCGCTTGCGTGCGGTGATGGCATCGTCGATCGACGGGCCGACGTACCGGGCGTTCATGGACGCGGGCTTTCGGCGAAGCGGGCGGATGATCTATCAGCCGGTGTGCCAGGGGTGCCAGGCGTGCATTCCGCTGCGTGTGCCGGTCGAGGAGTTTCGACCCGGTGCCTCGCAGCGGCGGTGCCAGCGGCGGAATGCCGACCTGAGCGTGAGCATTGCCCGGCTGGCGATGACCGACGAAAAGGTCTCGCTCTATTCTCGCTATGTCCGGGAATGGCACCGTCGCCCGGAGGAGGCCGATCCTGCGAGCCTGGAGCAGTTCCTTTACGATTCGCCGACGGACACGCTTGAATTTGAATACCGCGACCCGGCCGGCCGATTGCTGGGGGTGGGGATCTGCGATGTCAGCCCGACATCGCTCAGCAGCGTCTATTTTTATTTCGATCCCTCGGAATCGAGCCGCGGGCTGGGAACATTTGGGGCGTTGCGCGAGCTGGAATGGTGCCGGGAAACCGGCCGATCGCATTATTACCTGGGGTACTGGGTCACCGGGTGCGCGGCCATGGAATACAAGGCGCGGTTTCGACCTTACGAATTGCTGAACGAGAGCGGCGAGTGGGCGCGGTCAGAAATCTGACGTAGGCACTATTCATCGTTTCAAATTTGTCGATATACTCCACCGCTTGTGAGTCAGCGGCTGCAACGAACCATCTCAAAAGAAGTAACACTGCACGGGCGGGGCCTGTTTACGGGCGAGCCTGGCGACTTGACCTTCACGCCGGCCGACATCGGGGCGGGCATCACCTTCGTGCGCCGTCTCGGCGAGAAGGTGGCGACGATCCCGGCGATGGTGCAGAACGTCGTGAAGCGTCCGCGGCGCACGTGCCTGAAGAACGGGACGCTGCAGATCGAAACCGTCGAGCATTGCCTGGCGGCCCTGACGGGCCTGGGAATCACCAATGCGACGGTGACCTTGTCGGGCAGCAACAGCGGCGAAATCCCGATGGGCGATGGCAGCAGCATCGACTTCATCCAGATGATCGATGATGCGGGCGTCATCGAGCAGGATGCCGAGATTGAGCCGCTGATCATCAAAAAGCCGTTGCAGGTGCAACTCGGCGATGCCACGCTGACGGCCCTGCCGGGTCCGACCGACAAGCTGGAGATCATCTACGATTTTGAAGCCGGCGCTCCGATCGGGCGGCAGGTGTTCGCCTTCCACCTGGGGAGCGATGATTTTCTGAAGGAACTCGCCCCGGCCCGCACGTTCGTCTTCGAACACGAAGCCGCCGAGCTGCGCAAACGCGGTTTTGGCGAGCACCTGACGACGCAGGACCTGCTGGTGATCGCCCCGACCGGGCCGGTCGATAATGCGTTTCGCTTTCATGACGAATGCGTCCGGCACAAGGTTCTGGATCTGATCGGCGACCTGACCTTGGTGGGTCGACCGTTGTTCGGGCGGCTTGTCGCTTACAAGTCGGGCCATGAGCTGAACCACCTGATGGCTCGGCGGCTGGTGGAACAAGCCGACAACAGCTGGCGCGAGTCTTTATTGAATCGCGACCAGGCGGCGCTGGACATTCGGAAGATTCAACGCATCCTGCCGCACCGATTTCCGATGCTGCTGGTCGACCGCGTGCTTGAGATCGTCGGCGACACCCGCGCAATCGGCGTAAAAAACGTCACGAACAACGACATTTTCTTCCAAGGACACTATCCGGGCAGTCCGATCATGCCGGGCGTGCTGATTGTGGAAGCCTTGGCGCAGCTTGGCGGTATCCTGTTGAGCCAGAAGCTCGAACACACCGGGAAGCTTGCGGTTCTGTTGAGCATGGATAAGGTAAAAATGAGAAACCCCGTCGTTCCGGGTGACCAGTTGCTTCTTGAAGCGATTGCCGTTCGTGTCAAAAGCCGGACGGGCCACGTGCGTTGTCGTGCCTATGTGCAGGACAAAGTCGCGGCGGAAGCGGAAATTAAGTTCATGCTGGTCGACGCTGAACCCGTCTGAGCAGCAGGGATTCGGCGCACGTCGCGCCGACGGGTTTGGTCCTCAGGAGTACGTCAGTCGGTGATCGCAAATCGAACAGTGCAAACGGGTCTTATCCATCCCCTGGCGGTCGTCGACCCGAATGCCCGGCTTGGCGAAGGCGTGGAAATCGGCGCCTTTTGCGTCGTCGGCCCGGACGTGGTCCTGGGGGATCGCTGCAAACTGTACAACAACGTCACGATCCTCGGACGCAGCACGCTGGGCAAGAGCAACACGATTTACCCGAACGCCGTACTCGGCGCTCCGCCGCAAGACCTGAAATACCGCGGCACCGTCACCGACCTTGAGATCGGCGACAACAACCAGATTCGCGAGTCGGTCACGATCCATGCCGGCACGGAAGTGGGCGGCGGCGTGACGCGGATCGGGTCGAACAACCTGTTCATGGTCAATTGCCACATCGGCCACGACGCGCGGTTCGGCAACCGGTGCATCATCGGCAACAACTGCATGATTGCCGGCCACGTCGCGTGCGGCGACGGTGTGGCGCTCATGGGGGGCGTGGGCGTTCATCACTTTGTGACCATCGGCGATTACGCCTACATCGGCGGCTTTTCGCGCATTCACCACGACGTGCCGCCGTTCCTGAAAGTGGACGGCTCGGATCGAGTCCGCGCGATCAATGCCCTGGGCCTGCGGCGCAACGGTTTCACCGAAACCGACATCGACGTGCTGGAAGATGCCGCCCGTCGACTCTTTTTCGGTCGAGAAAAGCCGTTCAGCGTCATCCTTGCTGAGATTGCGTCGACGAGCGACCTCAACCCCTACGTGAAGCTGCTGATCGATTTCCTGCACCGCCGCAACGAAGGGCGTCACGGGCGATATTTGGAATCGCAGCGGACGAAAGCCTAGACATTGCTCCCAAGCTCGAGCCCGGGCCGTGGTGGCGTCAGCCCGCTCGGCACCTGCCGGGTCAGGCGTTGACGATTTCGCCCCCGTTCGGGTGGATGATCTGCCCCGTGATGTAGGTGGCATCGTCGGAGGCGAGAAAGACATAAGCGCCCGAGACTTCGCACGGCTGCCCGGGCCGGCCGAGCGGGACATCCTGACCGAACTTGGCGACTTTTTCCGGGTCAAACGTCG
>JBQCCH010000135.1:0-11621 GCA_051962375.1 Tepidisphaeraceae bacterium | reverse complement strand
CAGCAGCGTCGTCTTGCCCGCCCCATCGGGCCCGACCAGGCCGGTGACCTGGCGATGGTCGAGTTCAAAGGAGATGCCTTTCAGTGCTTCCACCGACGAGCCTTGATCGGCTGCAAAGGATTTGCGAAGACGCTCGACGCGGAGCACGGGTCCGGAAGATGTCGAGGTCGACGGCGGCATCGCTCGGTTAGGGTTGGGTCGCGGGAGAAGCGGATTCGTCGACGCGCACCGTCGCCGGCGTGCCCAGCCGGAGACGATTCTCCGGATCGTGCACATACACCCGCACTTCGTACACCAGCTTGGATCGAAGATCGGTGGTTTCGACCGATTTCGGCGTAAATTCAGCGACGGGCGAGATGTAGCCAACCCACCCGCTGATGTCGTGATCCGGATCGGTATCGACCGTCACGCGGCAATGGGCGTTCGGCTGGACACGGTTCAGGTCGGGCTCCGATACGTATGCACGCACCCATTTGGGATCGGTCAGCGCCAGCGTGAATGCCGGCCGCGTGGGGGTTGCGTAGTCGCCGCGCTCCAGCAATCGGCTCTGAATGATGCCCGGCGAAGGCGCCCGCAGTTGCGTGTCGGCGACGCGTTTTTCTAATTGCCGGGTGCGTGCGTCGGCGGCGGAGAGCTGGGCCAACGCTTGATCGATGTCTTCACGGCGTGGGCCTTCGACGACCAGCGCCAGCGATTGACGGGCCTCATTCAGGGCCGCCTTTTCGACATCCAACTGCGCGCGGGCATCATCGAGTTGTTGTCGGCTGATCGCGCTTTGCTGGGCCAGGGGTTCGTAGCGATCGACGGTGTGTTGGCTGTTGTTGACCCGCGCTTGGGCTGAGGCGACCTGGGCTTTTGCCTGCTCGATTTCCTGCGGCCGGCTGCCGGCCTGCAAGCGTGCGACGACCGCCCTTTGAGCGTCGCGCTGGGCCTGGGCTTCGGAAAGTTGGGCGGCGAGGTCGACGTCGTCCAGCCGGGCGATGATCTGTCCCGGCGTTACGGATGCGCCTTCTTCCACCAGCACCGCATCGACCAATCCCTGCCCGTTGAAGGCCAACTGAGCCGTTCGGACATCGAGGTTCCCGTACAGCACCAGCGGTGCGTCCGATGCCGATGAACGCAACACCCACCACGCGCCTAACGCCGCCAGCGCGGCCAGTGCAATGCCGATGATCGCCACGCGTTTCTTCACGGAACGCTGCCCTTGTCCGAAGGCCGAGAAACCCTTTGCCCAGTCGCCGCCGTTCTTGTACAACTGTATGACTTCGTCCGAAAGCCTAATGTATCGTTGCGCAAAGTCAAACAATTGAGTGACTTCGCAGATTGAACGTCCGACCATGCCGAGCCGAAAGCCCAAACGCAAAGATGCGATCGAAACCCGCACCGCCCTGCTCCGGGCGGGGGCGGATGTCTTTGCGGCAAAAGGCTTTCAGGACGCGGCGGTTCGGGACATCTGCTCGCAGGCGGGCGTCAACCTGGGCGCGATCAGCCATTATTTCGGCAGCAAGGCGGCGTTGTATCGTGAAGTGCTGATCGCTTCGCATCGCGACATGCTGGAGCGCGAGCCGGTGCCGGTCATGGGGGCGGGGGATGATCCTGAGCGAGCGCTGCGCGCGTGGGTGGGGTATGCCCTGCGATTCATCCTGGTGCGGCGTCCCAATCATCCGCACGCAGGCCCGCTGATGGCGCGCGAGATCGGCGAGCCGACCGCGGCGCTCGATGAACTCGTCCGCCGGGTCATGCGCCCGGTCCGGCAGGAGCTTGAGCGCATTGTTGAGGCGTTGCTCGTCGATGCGTCCGCCGAAAAACGCGTGATGTGCACCAATTTCGTCCTCGGCCTTTGTGTGTTTCATGAATTGGCCCACCAGGTGCTGAAGCGTTTTGGGTATCCGGTGCCCCGGACCGAAGCGGACGTGATTCCCTTGGCCGATGCGATCACGCGGTTTGCGCTGGGCGGAATCCGCCAGACGCGCTCGGCCTCCTAAGTCCTGCACCCTTCAAGCGCTGCGCTCCCTCGCGCCTTCGGCCTCCGCGGCGAGGCGGATCTTGATGTTTCCTTGACACGCCTGATCCCGCTCCTGACCCCGTTTTGATGCGGCATATCGTAAACCTGTGAGCGTCGGTTCGTGAAAGGATTACGACTCATGGACATTCTATTTCTGGCCATCATTGGCGGGTTTTTTGCGGTGACGTGGGGGCTGTTGCGCCTCTGTGCGTCGCTGCGGGGGGAGGCCCGATGAATTGGCTTTACCTCGTCGGCGGCGGCATTGCGGTGCTGCTGCTGGTGTACTTGGCGGTGGCATTGCTCAAGCCGGAGAAATTCTCATGAGCAGCCTCACTAAACACCGTCAACGAACGTCCGTCCCCACGTCGAACGATCCGGCGTTGCGCCGAGGAACGCTACTCGGGCGATGCGTAGCGCGGCTACGCGGCTGGATCGGAAAGGGCAGCCGTGAACGCATCGCCGAATGCGTGAGCGTCGGACCCTTTTGGGATCCGGCCGTCGCGTTTGCGCTGGCGATGGCAGCGGCGCGTTCCGGCGAATACGACATGGCCGAGCATGAACTCACCCGCGGCGGCGGCGATCGAGCCGTGAGCGATGCCCACTGCTTGAACCTGCTGGGCGTGATCCACGAGCGTCGGCAACACTGGTCGCGCGCCAAACGCTGCTACAGCCGCTCAGCCCGGCGGGATCGCAATCTGGCCGCACCGCGCGCCAACCTTCGTCGATATTACGAGCTCTGCACGTTCGGCCGAACGCGAATCGGCATCCACTGGGGCGATGAGGAAGTGAGCGCATCATGAACACGATTGGCATATTGCAAATTCTTCTATTCTTCGGCGTCTTGTTGGCCGCGGTGAAGCCGCTGGGCATGTACATGACGCGCGTCTACACCGGCCGATCCCTGATGGGCCTGGACAAAATCCTGGGCCCGATGGAGCGATTGATCTATCGCCTCTGCGGGGTGCGCGAAAATGATGAGATGGGCTGGAAGGCTTACGCCGCTTCCATGCTCGTCTTTAATCTGCTCGGGATCCTCGCCGTCTACGCGCTTCAGCGCCTGCAGCTGAGCCTGCCGCTGAATCCGCAGGGAATCGGCGCGGTGGCGCCGGACTTGTCGTTCAACACCGCCACCAGTTTCGCCACGAACACCAATTGGCAAAGCTACAGCGGCGAGTCCACGCTGAGTTATCTCACGCAGATGCTCGGGCTGGGCGTGCAGAACTTCGTCAGTGCCGCCACCGGCATGGCGGTGTTGGTGGCATTGATCCGCGGACTGTCGCGTAAGCAGGCGGCGGCGATCGGGAACTTCTGGATCGATCTGGTTCGCAGCACGTTGTATATCCTCCTGCCGCTGTCGCTGGTGCTTGCCGTGGCTTTGGTATCGCAGGGCGTGGTGCAGACGTTCGACAGCTACAAGACCGTCGCCCTGGTTCAGCCGTACGACAAGCAAACGCCGAAGCTCGATTCTGCCGGCCAGCCGGTGACGGACGCCAAGGGGAATCCGCTCACCGAAACCACGCACGTGACGACGCAAACCATCGCGGTGGGGCCGGCGGCGAGCCAGATCGCCATCAAGCAACTGGGCACCAACGGCGGCGGCTTTTTCGGTGTCAACAGCGCGCATCCTCTGGAAAATACGACGCCGATCACCAATTTCCTGGAATGCCTGGCGATCCTCATTCTGCCGGCCGCATTGTGCTACACGTTTGGCGAGATGGTCGGCGACACCCGGCAGGGCTGGGCGGTGCTGGCGGCGATGACGATCGGTCTCGTGCCGCTCACATGCGCCTGTTACGCGGCCGAGTCGCGTCCGAATACGGCTTTGTCGGCGATGAGCATCGATCAATCCGCCGGCAACATGGAAGGCAAAGAATCGCGTTTCGGCGTCGCCGATTCGACGATCTGGGCCGCCTGGACCACCGCCGCCAGCAATGGCAGCGTCAACTCCATGCATGACTCGTACTCGCCCCTGGGCGGGATGATCCCGATGTGGCTCATGCAGCTTGGCGAAGTTGTCTTCGGCGGCGTGGGGTCGGGGCTGTATGGAATGCTGGTGTTCGCAATCATTGCCGTATTCGTCGCCGGTCTGATGGTGGGGCGCACGCCCGAGTATTTGGGCAAAAAGATCGAGGCGTTCGAGATGAAGATGGCGAGTCTCGTCATTCTCATCCCGCCGGCGATCACCAAGATCGGCGCGGCCATCGCGGTCAGCACGCTCGCCGGCACGGCGGCGGTCACCAACCCCGGGCCACACGGGTTCAGCCAAATTCTTTACTGGGCTTCCTCCACCGGCAACAACAACGGCAGTGCGTTTGCCGGCCTGGGCACGAACAACCTGCTTTACAACATCGTCGGCGGCATCCTGATGCTCCTGAGCCGTTATTGGCTGATCATCCCGGTCCTGGCGATCGCAGGCTCGCTCGCCGCCAAGAAACAGGTTCCGGCCAGCGGCGGCACCTTGCCCACGCACACGCCCCTGTTCGTCACGCTGCTGGTCGGCGTCGTGCTGCTGGTCGGTGCGTTGACCTTCATCCCCGCGCTGGCGCTGGGGCCGGTGGTTGAGCACCTGATGATGAAATAACCCGGGGCGCAAACCCCCTTCGCATGGAGACGGCGGGCGACCGCCTGAATGACTATGTCCGCTCAAAATCGAAAACTTTTTGATCTGCCGATCGTTCGCCAGGCGATGCTTGACGCCGTCGTCAAGCTCACGCCGCGGCACCAGATCCGCAACCCGGTCATGTTCGTGGTTTACGTCGGTTCGATCCTGACGACGGTGCTGATCTTCGTCGGCGAGCCCGGCATCACGCGATCGTTCATTGTGGCAACCACGGTGTGGTTGTGGTTCACGGTGCTGTTCGCGAATTTCGCCGAAGCGATGGCCGAAGGGCGCGGCAAGGCGCAGGCGGACACGCTGCGCAAGGCCCGCAAAGACACGCCCGCGAAAAAGATGAATGCCGCCGGTTACGGTTCGCCGCACACCGTCGTGTCGGCGGCAACCTTGCGTAAGGGGGACATCGTCTTGGTGGAAGCCGGCGACACCATCCCCGTCGACGGCGAAGCCATCGAGGGCGTTGCCAGTGTCGACGAATCGGCCATCACCGGTGAATCGGCGCCGGTTATCCGTGAATCGGGCGGCGACCGCTCCAGCGTCACCGGCGGCACACGCGTCCTGTCGGACTGGCTCGTGGTCCGCATCAGCGTGAATCCGGGTGAAACCTTCCTGGATCGCATGATCAGCATGGTCGAAGGCGCGAAGCGCCAAAAAACCCCGAACGAAATTGCCCTGAACATCCTTCTGGCCGGTTTCACCATCGTCTTTCTGTTGGCGACCGTGACGCTGCTGCCCTTCAGTCGCTACAGCGTCTCCGTGGCGGGCCAAGGCACGACCATTACCGTCACCGTGCTGGTGGCGCTGCTGGTGTGCCTGATTCCGACGACGATCGGCGGCCTGCTCAGCGCGATCGGCATTGCCGGGATGGATCGGATGATCCAGAAAAACGTCATCGCGATGAGCGGCCGCGCGGTGGAGGCGGCGGGAGATGTCGACGTATTGCTGCTGGACAAAACCGGCACCATCACGCTCGGGAATCGTCAGGCGGTGTCGTTTCACACGGCGGACGGCATCACCGAAGCGCAGGTCGCCGACGCGGCTCAGCTCTCGTCGCTCGCCGACGAAACCCCGGAAGGCCGCAGCGTAGTCGTGCTGGCGAAAGAGCGTTACCGCATCCGCGAACGACAGGTACACGAGTTGGATGCTCATTTCGTCCCCTTCACCGCGCAGACGCGGATGAGCGGCGTGAACCTGAACGGTGACGCCGGCCCATGGGCGCACTGCGAAATCCGCAAAGGCGCGGCCGATTCGATCGATGCCTATGTGCAAAGCAACGGCGGGCATTTTCCGCCGGCCACGCGGGCGATCGTTGACGGCATCAGCAAGCAGGGGGGAACGCCGCTGGTGGTGGCTTCGGGGAAACAGGTCCTGGGCGTCATCGAACTCAAGGACATCGTCAAGGGAGGCATCAAAGAGCGGTTTGCCGACCTGCGGCGGATGGGCATCAAGACCGTGATGATCACCGGCGACAATCCGCTGACGGCGGCGGCGATCGCGGCGGAGGCCGGGGTGGATGATTTCCTCGCCCAGGCAACGCCGGAAACCAAGCTGAAGCTCATCCGCGATTACCAGGCGGGCGGACGCCTGGTGGCCATGACCGGCGACGGGACCAACGACGCACCGGCCCTGGCGCAGGCGGATGTCGCCGTCGCCATGAACACCGGCACGCAGGCCGCCAAGGAAGCCGGCAACATGGTCGATCTGGACAGCAACCCCACCAAGCTCATTGAGGTCGTCGAAACCGGCAAGCAATTGCTGATGACTCGCGGCGCGCTGACCACGTTCAGCATCGCCAATGACGTCAGCAAATATTTTGCGATCATTCCGGCGGCCTTCGTGGGCACGTATCCGGCCTTGGCCAAGCTGAACGTCATGCACCTGGCGACCCCCAGCAGCGCCATTCTGTCGGCCGTCATCTTCAACGCGCTGGTCATTATTTTCCTGATCCCGCTCGCCTTGCGGGGCGTTGCTTATCGCCCGGTGCCGGCAGCGCAGTTGCTGCGTCGGAACCTGCTGATTTACGGGGCCGGCGGGCTGATCGTGCCGTTCATCGGCATCAAACTCATCGATCTGGCGCTGGTCGCCATGCACCTGGCTTAAAGGAATTTCGTCATGCGATTGATTCGTCCTGCCATCGTTTCGTTTCTTGCCCTGACGCTTCTGTGCGGCGGGGTCTACCCGGCGATCGTCACGGGGATCGCCACCGTCATTTTTCCGGGCCAAGCGAAGGGAAGCCTGATCGTGAAAGACGGCAAGCCGATCGGTTCGACGCTGATCGCGCAGCCGTTCACGGAAGCCAAGTATTTCTGGCCGCGTCCGTCGGCGGCGAGCTACGACGCTACCGCCAGCGCCGGCTCGAACCTTTCGCAAACCAATCCCGCGCTGGTGGACGCCGTCCGCGCCCGCGTGCAGGCGCTGCATGATGCCGATCCGCAAAACACGCAGCCGATCCCCGTTGATTTGGTGACGGCCAGCGCCAGCGGGCTTGATCCGCAGATCAGCGAAGCAGCGGCCGAGTACCAGGCGGCGCGGGTTGCCCGGGCGCGCGGCCTGGACGTCGCCCGCGTGCAGCAGCTGATCGATGCCGCCACCGAAGGACCATCGTTCGGCATCCTGGGCGAAAAACGGGTGAACGTCCTGGTCCTGAATTTGCAATTGGACCAGCTCACCCGGTAGCCGGCGCTTCGGTGCGGCGGCGGTGGGGATCTGTACTACAATGGAAGCGAATGCGGGAAATCTGCCGTGAGTGAAACACCGACCGATCATCGCCCCGATCCCGACGCGCTGCTGGCTGAGGCCAACGAGCAGGAAGCGCGGCAGCGGCGGGGGAAGCTGAAGATTTTCTTCGGCATGAGCGCCGGGGTCGGGAAAACTTACGCGATGCTGGAAGAAGCCCGCAAGCGTGCCGCCGAAGGGGTGGATGTGCTCGTCGGATACGCCGAGCCGCACATCCGCCCCGAAACCGAAGCCGTGCTGATCGGCCTGGACCTGTTGCCTTACCGCATGATCGAGTACCGCGGCGCGATGCTGAAGGAACTGGACCTGGACGCGGTTCTCAAACGGCGGCCGAGCCTCTGCTGCATCGACGAACTGGCTCATACCAACGCGCCGGGCATGCGCCACGCCAAGCGCTGGCAGGACGTCGCCGAAATTCTGGAAGCGGGCATCCATGTCTACACCACGCTGAACGTGCAGCACCTGGAGAGCGTGAACGACCTGGTCGAGCGGATTACCGGCGTTCGCGTGCGAGAGACGCTGCCGGACGCCGTCTTTGATGCGGCGGATGATGTGGAGCTGATCGACATTGCGCCGGGCGAGCTGCTGGAGCGCTTTCGCGAGGGCCTGGTCTATCGGCCGGAGCAGGCCGAGCGGGCGAGTCGGCATTTTTTCACGACCGGCAACCTGATTGCCCTGCGCGAGCTTGCCCTGCGCAAGACGGCCGACCGAGTGGATGAGCAGATGCAGGCTCACCGGCGCGAAGGGCGGCTTCGCAAGGTCATTCCCTCTTCGGAAGCGGTCCTGGTCTGCGTGGGGCCGAGCCCGTTGTCGGGGCGGCTGGTGCGATCGGCGCGCCGGCTTGCGTCGGGCCTGCGCGCGAAGCTCATTGCCGTTTCGGTCGAGCGCCCCGGCGCCTCGGCACGTTCGGCCGACGAGCAGCGGCGGGTGGAGGCGAATCTGCGCCTGGCTGAAGACCTGGGCGCCCAAACCGTCACGCTCAGCGGCCTGAACATCGCCAGCGAAGTCCTCGCTTACGCGACCGCCCATAACGTCACCAAAATTGTCGTCGGCAAGCCCGTTCAGTCGCGTTGGCGCGATGCCCTGTTCGGCTCGGTCGTCGACGACCTGATCCGCCAGAGCGGCGAGATCGACATTTACGTGATCCGCGGCGAATCGGAGCGCGACGAGCGCTCGCGGGCCGTCTTCCTGCGGAAGCCGATGCGTCGGGATTGGATTGGCTATGGTCATGCGATTCTCGTCGTCGCCCTTACCACGCTGATCGGCTGGCCCCTGTACCACCGGATCGGGACGGCCAACGTCAACATTTTGATGCTCTACCTGCTGGGCGTGCTCTGGATTGCCACGCGTCGCAGTCGGGGGGCGGCAATCGTGGCGTCGATCCTGGGCGTCGCCACGTTCGATTTGGTCTTTGTCCCACCCTATTACACTTTCGCCATCAGCGATCGGCAGTACGTGGTGACGTTTGCCGTGATGTTCCTGACCGCGATGGTGATCAGCGCCCTGACGCACCGCGTTCGCTCGCAGGCCGACGCGGCTCGCCAGCGTGAGCGTCGGACGGCGGCCTTGCTCGGGCTCAGCCGGGATCTGGCCGAAGCCCGGACGATCGAGCAGGTCGCCAGCGCCACCAGCCGACACGTCGGCGACGTCCTCGGCGAGCGCTCCATGCTGCTGATCGCCAACGCCGACGGCCAGCTCGATCCGCCGCACGTGCTGCCCGGCGCCGCTCAACCCGCCCAGCCCGGCGCCAAGGAATTGGGCGTCGCCCAATGGGCATTCGAGCATGACCAGGCCTCGGGTCGCGGCACCAACACGCTCCCCTCCGCTGAGGCAACCTACGTTCCCCTGCGCGGCTCCAACGGCCCGGTCGGCGTGTTGGGCATCGTCCCCGCCGATGACGTCGCCCACTGGTCCGGCGAACGCCGACAGCTCGCTGAAGGCTTCGCCTCGCAAACCGCCCTGGCCGTCGAGCGGGCGAGCCTGGTCGAAGAAACGCGACTCGCCTGGGAGCGGGTCGAAGCCGAATTTCTCCGCAACACGCTCCTCTCCGCCGTCTCGCATGACCTGCGCACCCCGCTAGCCGGCATCACGGGGTCGGCCACCACCTTGCTTGAGTCGGGCGACCGCCTTTCGCCGGAAGGGCGTCGCGAAATGCTCGAAACCCTCGTCAGCGAATCCGAGCGAATGGAGCGGCTCATCAACAATCTCCTGGACATGAGCCGCCTAGAAGCAGGCGGCCTGCGTCTGCAAAAACAGTGGGCGCCGATCGAAGAACTCGTCGGCTCGGCCCTTCGCCATGTCGGGCATCGACTGGGCGGTCGTGAAGTCTCGACCGATGTCCCGCACGACCTGCCCCTGGTCCTTCTGGATGAAACCGCGATCGAGCAGGTGCTGGTCAATTTGCTCGACAACGCGCTCGCCTACACGCCTCCGCACACGCCCCTGCAGATTTCCGCCCGCCGCGTCGATCAGAGCATCGTGCTCTCGGTCGCCGATCGCGGCCCGGGGTTGCCCGGCGGTGCGGAGAAGCGGGTCTTCGAAAAATTCTTCCGCGCTCAACCGGTGGGTGAACCTTCGTCCGGCGGCGTGGGGCTCGGCCTGACGATCTGCCGCGGCATCGTCGAAGCCCACGGGGGGCAGATCACCGCCGCCAATCGCTCCGGCGGGGGGGCGGTCTTTGAAGTCACCCTCCCCATCGGGGGCACCCCGCCCGCGGTCGATGCCGCCGTCTAGCCGTCGCGCGGTACAGTGCCGCCACCTTCACCATGCCCGACCCTAAGCCCACCATTCTCGTCATCGAAGATGAGCAGCCCCTGCAAAAATTCCTTCGCCTGACGCTCACCGGCGAGGGCTATTCGCTGATCGAAGCCGGCACCGGCGAGCTGGGCCTGCGGCATGCCGCCTACGATCGGCCCGACCTCATCATTCTCGACCTCGGCCTGCCCGATCTCGATGGGCTCGATGTCACCCGCCGCATCCGCGAATGGTCCAAAATCCCCATCATCGTCGTCTCCGCGCGGGGCAAGGAGCAGGACAAAGTCGCCGCCCTCGACGCCGGCGCCGACGACTATCTCACCAAGCCCTTCGGCGTCGCCGAGCTCACCGCCCGTGTCCGCGTCGCGCTGCGCCATGCGGCCGCCCTCGATAAGCCGGGCGAACCCGTCTTCGAACACGACGGCCTGCTCGTCGATCTCGCCCGCCGCGAGGTCGTCGTCCGCGGCCAGCCGGTTCACCTCACCCGCAATGAGTTTCGCCTGCTCAGCGTCCTCGTGCGTCACGCGGGCATGGTCGTCACCCACCAGCAACTGCTCAAAGACGTCTGGGGCCCCGGCAATGCGCAGGAGGCTCATTACGTGCGGGTCTACATGAACCAGCTTCGCCGCAAGATCGAAGCCGATCCCACCCGGCCGCGCCATCTGCAGACTGAAACCGGCGTCGGCTATCGACTCGTGGCCGATTGAGCGGCCCGGCGTAAGTCGCCAAAAACACCGTCCGGCCGTTCCTGCCATTTTGTTTTCGCGTTTGGCCCGCATCGCATGGCCCGGCCTGCACTTGGGCCGAAAAAACACGCGCACCGGCCGCACGGCCCTTGCCCAGACCGCCAACCCACTTACCGCCCTAAAAAAAAATCGCCCCTTTTGTGCGGCGAATTGCCCATCCCTCAAATTGCCAAAGAGCCGAACCGTCTCCGATCCTTCCCCTCCCGTTGTACCGCCGTCCCGCCCGAAAATCGGCCCTTTTCCGCCCGAAAATCGCGTTTTTTCGTTTCCGGTTCTCCGCCGCCGCCCGGCCGCGTCGGGGCGACCGATTGCTCGCTGTCGGCCGCATTAACGCCGCGCGCGGGGATTCTCATCTTGGATTTAGTTCAGACGCCTAAGAATGTTTCCGGAGAAAGAAAATGTTTACGATGATCGTTGCCACTGCCGTACTTGCCGTCACCAATCAGCCCCCTGCACCGGCCCAATTCCCGGCCGTTCAGTTCGCCGATCACGCGATGGCCCCGGGACAATACGCCCGCGAGCCTCAAGCCCTGGCCCCCCAGGCGATCGCGATGATGACCCCCGCCGACGCCGCCCGCGCCGTCGCGGCCCTGGGTACGCACGGCGGCACGGAACTCGCGGGCAGTCTGCTCGCGGGCGTCTTGCTGCTGCACCACACCCGCCGCGGGCGCCTCTTGCCCATCCGCGAGCGCCGTTCGATGCCCGATCGCTTCCGCCGCGGAGCTGCCGATTCGTCGCGTTTTGATGCTTAATCCGTCCGCGTGCA
>JBQCCH010000134.1:0-4984 GCA_051962375.1 Tepidisphaeraceae bacterium | reverse complement strand
CGGAAAGTGAAAAAGAAAATGGCAGGAACGGCCGAGGGGTGTTTTTTCTGACTTATGGCGACGTCGATGCGGGAAGGGGCTGGGGGTTGGCGCGGGGGGGCAGCGAGAGCTGGACGGGGGGTGCGGGATCGCAGTCCATGGCGCAGCCGTCGGTTCCACAGGTGACGTGGGAATCGGTGGCGGTTTCGAGTCGGCAGGCGGCGGCGGTGGCGCGGCGGTGGGCGCTTTTGCGTTTGGCCTTGAAGCGGGCGATTCGCCAGGTGCCGATGACGAGGATGGCCGCGACGGCCTGGCCGGCGAGGCTTTCCCAGGTGTTGTAAAGCCCCAGCCAATTGCCGGTCCAGAGCGGCCAGCTCGCGTCCATCAACTTATGAACCGGGATCCAGCCGACGGTTTGCATGGCCCGCACGGTGGTGCCGGTGAAGGTGATCAACACCAGCCCGATCAAGAGGGCGGTGAGCATGAGCAATTTGAAATAAGGGAGCTTCAGCCCGAGCTTCAGCGAGGCGACGCCCAGGGCGATCAGGATGACCAGCCCGATGCAGACGCCCGCCCCGACGCTGGGGCCGCCGGCATCAAGGACGAGGCTTTGGAGGAAAAGGACGGTTTCGAAGCCTTCGCGATAGCCGACGGCGAATCCGACGGTGATGAGAGCCCAGGCGCTTTCGTTGTCGGCGGCCTGAGACTTGAGCGAGGTGATCCACTGCTTCCAGTACACCTGATGAAAAAGCCAATTGGTGATCAGGAGCAAAACCCCGATGGCGATCAGGCCCGTGAGGGCTTCGATGACTTCACCGTAATTGCGGAGGCTGGTGATGAGGGTTTGGGACAGGAGCCAGGTGAGTGCGGTGGCGGCGGCGGAGGCGAGGATGCCCACCCAGAAGAGCCGGCGACGGCGGGCGTGTTCGGGCCCGCGCAATCCTGCGAAAATGGCGATGATCACCAAAAGCCCTTCCAGCCCTTCGCGCAGGACGATGCTGGCGGCATTGATGACGGCGGCGCTGGGGGAAATGCCGCTCTTCAGCTGGGCGGCGGCATTGGATAGGGCGTCGTTAACGCGGGCGTAGGCGGCTTCGAGCTGGGGCTGGGGGGCGCGCTGGTCGAGCAAGACCTTGACGCCCGGCTCGTGCAGGCCGTCGAGGAGCAGGTGCTCGATGTCGGTCGCGAGTTGCGGGTCGCGCGGCATGAGGCGGGCCTCAAGCTCGGGGTCGTAGGTCGTGTAGGCTTCCAGCCGATGCTGCTCGGCGAGCTTCCAATCACCCGCCAGTGCGGCGGAGAGGCTTTGGCTGAGCAGGCTGCGGGTTTCGAGCATGACTTCGTCGACGATGTCGGCTGTCGTCCCGCGTCGGGCGAGCGAGATGCCCAATTCATCGGTGAGGGCATCCTGTGCTTTTTTCAGCGTGGCTTCGAGGTCATCCGCAGGCGCGACGGCGGTGATTTTTTCGTCCGCGTCGGCCAAGTGCTGCTCCAGGTGATCGAGCCCCGCCCGCTGGGTATCGCCGGCGTTGAGCCAGAAGGGGGCGAGTTCGCCGAGCATCTGGCGGGCCTGTGCGGTGAAGGCGACGGCCTCGCGATATTCAAGCGGGACCGAGACTTTCCCGCCCCGCACGCCCGACGAATACTCGCGGGGGATGAGCATGACCAGCTTCAGCAGCAGCCGCTCGCGGCGCGACCGCTCCTGATTGGTCAATAGCGACGGAAGGCTGCTTTCGATCCGGTGGCGCAGCGGCGCGTAGGCGGCGGCGAGGGCGGACCAGTCGGTGGACTCGACCTTGTGAATTTGCGGGTTGAGGGCGGCCGAGTCCATCGGTTGATAGGCGGTAAGACCCGCCGAGCGCACCAGCCATGGGGGGAGATCGGCGAGGGCGACGGCTTCGCCCAGACGTTCGCGAAGGCGGCCGGGCATGGGTTGTTTTTCGCGGGCGCTCGCGGCGACTTCGGCGAGCAATTGGCGCACGCGGGTGGTCTGCCAGGTGATGGCTTCACGCGTCAGGATTTGGGCGGCCTGGTCGCGCTTGGCGGGATCAGCGCCGAGGGTTGCCAGAAGGAGCGACCCTTCCGCCGCCGACACGCCGCGCGGCAGGGAGAGCTCGCAGCGCCAGGCTTTGGCGGCTTCGAGATCGCCACGGCGCACGGCATCGGCCATCTGAACGGTGACGGCCTGCTGGAGTTCGCCACGGATCGCGCCGATGCGGGTGGAGGCATCGTCCGGCGCATCGATCTGCCGCTGGAGCGCGGCGGTGAATGCCGGATCGAAAGCCGATCGCAGCGCTTCGGGCAATTGCAGCGAGGCGAGCGGCGCGTCGGGATCGGCATAATGGTCGACGACGGCCTCATCGAGCCGATCATGGTAAGCGCGCAACGCGTCGACGGCCCCGGTGACAGGCGCCGCCACAGCGAGTTTTGCGATCGCGAGCACCAATACTGCAAAAAACCAACGCATCATTACCACCTGATCCAAGCCATGTTCCGTTCGACACGATCCATCCGACCCACCGAAACCCGCGACGCGGCGTTATTGAGCCCGTCACTGCGCGTTGACATCAATGCCCATGAGGGCGGCCGCCTGTGCGGTTTGCACGGTGAGCTTGTCCGCCTTTTCTTTCGCCTGAGAGCCCAGGGCGTCGATGGTTTCGATGTTCAACGGTTTTTGGGCGTCGCGGGCATCGATGGTGTCGATGAAATGGATGATCTGGGCGTACCCGCGGCTGACGCTGTCGGCGAGGGGGGCGTCTTTGGCTTTGACGCTCGATTGAATCCCTTCCCAGGTCAGCCGAACGCTGCTCATGATGCCCCGCATGTCGCTTACGCGCGACACCGCGACGAATCGCCCGCCCGGCGCGCCGCCGTTCTTTTTCGATTCCTTCCATTCGTCGAAGTAGTCCGCCAGCGTGGGCGTCATGTTGTAAAGCACGTGAAAGCAGTCTTTTTCGGTGGGCTGCCACGCTCGGGCGTCTTTCTGCAATCGGGCGTAAGCGTCAAGGGCGTAATCCGCCAGGGCGAGCGTCAGCTTCGGGTTCGGCAGCCCGACGTCGCCGCTGAAGCCGGGCAGCGGGGCTTTGCCGACGGTGAATCGCTCGTGGGTGCCGTACACGGTGGGTTCGATGAGATAATTGTTGAGCGATCCTTCATGATCGATCGTCAGCCCATCGGCATGCAGGACGAGGTCGGCGACCTGATCCTGCGGGCTGGCGGCCTCGCGTTTAGGGAGGCCGCTGTCGAGTTCGACGTCGTAGTGCATCAGGCTCGGCACGCCGGCGACGATCCCCTCAATGTACTCGTAGCCGTAGCTGTCGATCCGCTGGTAGGCGTCGCGCAGCGTACGGATCAACCGGGCGACATCGGCAGGGTGAGCGCGGGCGGCGGCCAGGGCGGATCCGTTTGCCTGGACGAGTTGGTCATATTCCGTGGCGGCGGTTTTGAAGTCGCGGGTGGCGGATGTGATCGAATCGACCACCGCCAGCAGGTAGGCCTTCACCCCATCCTTGCCCTGCACGTCGGCCGGCACGGGGGGCGGTGCCGGCGTCCGGTCGGGCGGAACGTCCGCAGCCATCGCCCCCGTTCCCAGCACGCCCATCCCCACCAACACGCCCAGCCAAGTCGCTTTTCGCATCAAAACTCCCGATTCGCAGAAAATAGTTGAGACTCAATTGCAACTAATGAAACGCAGGATAGCATGCTGCGACTGAATCTCAAGTATCGTTTCGGAAGAAAGGGAAGTGATGGCGGCGACATTCGCGGCGACATTCGATGTGCGGGCGTGGGCGGTGGCAGCGGTGGTGGCGGCGTTGACGGGCGCGGCTGGGGCGGAACAGCCGGGGCTCGCGGACGGGCCGACGGAACCGCATCGGGCAGGGCAATCGACGCCCGGCGTCGGCAATGGGCCGAGCGTGGTGCCCGGTCAAACGCCCGTACCCTCCGATGCCGATCTCCTCAACCAGACCGCCGGCGAATTGGGCGTGGCGGCGCCGGGGGATCGGATCGATGAGCAACTGCTCGGCTGGTTCGGGGCGCGGTCGTTCCTGGCTGATCGCGGTCTCACCGTCGATCTCACCGTTACGGCCGACTACTCCAGGAATCTGCGCGGCGGGCTCGATACGCGGGGCGATGCGTTTCGGCATCTGTTCGACGCGCGAATCAATTTCGATACCCAGCCGCTGCTCAATTGGCCGGGCGGGATGTTCAGCTTGGATTTCCAGAACCAGAACGGCCGCAACGGATCCGACCTACTCACCGGCGATGCCCAGGGCTTCGACAACGCAGACGCCGACGGGCGCACGCAGTTGAGCGAACTGTGGTACGAGCAGCGGTTGCTGAACAACACGCTGCGGTTCAAGATCGGCAAGGTCGATGCGAATACCGAATTTGCCGCGCCGGAGAATGCGACGGAATTCATCAATTCGTCGTTCGGCTACTCTCCGACGATTACCGGTTTGCCGACCTACCCCGATCCGGCGATGTCTATGAATGTGTTTGTCTACCCTGCGCCGTGGCTGTACGCGGGGTATGGCATTTATGACGGGGGCGATGGCGTCACTACCGGCGATCATCCGCCGACGACCGCATGGCGCAGCCCGACCGACTACTTCCAGATCGCCGAGCTGGGCGTGCGCTGGGTGTTGGCCGACAATACCTTGCCCGGGCGCGTGGCGGGGGGCGTGTTTTATACCAACGGCGATTTCGAGAAATTCGACGGCACGCACCAGAGCGGCACGTCGGGCTTCTACTTTGTAGCCGACCAGAAGATCTACCACTACAACTACTACGCCAAGGACGATCCGCGCGGCGTCTATGCGTTTGCGCAATACGGGTGGGGCGATCAGCAGGTCAATGATTTTCGCGAGCACGTCAGCGCGGGCCTCACGTGGATGGGCCCGTACCCGGCCAAGAGCCTGGATTCGCTGGGCGTCGCGGTCAGCACGGTCTTCTTTTCCGATGCGGCCGGTGCGCCCTTCACGCGCGACAGTGAGACGAACGTCGAAGC
>JBQCCH010000133.1:0-4136 GCA_051962375.1 Tepidisphaeraceae bacterium | reverse complement strand
AAGCGCGGCGTGCAGGCGGAGCTGGGCCTGGCGCACTTGCGGCGGCTCACGCCCGGCATCCGCACGTGGGGACTTTCCGCCACGCTAGCGAACCTGGAGCAAGCCCGCGACGTGCTCGTCGGCCCCGGCATCAGCGATGCGGTACTCGTGCACGGCCGATTGGATAAGCAGATCGCCGTCGAATCGCTCATCCCCGAGCCGATCGAGCGCTTCCCCTGGGGCGGACACCTGGGGCTGCGGATGACCGCGCCGGTCATCCACGCCATCGAGTCGGCCGCCAGCACACTGGTCTTCACCAACACGCGGGCGCAGTCCGAAATGTGGTTCCGCGCGATCATCGAGGAAAAGCCCGAGTGGCTCGGACACGTGGCCGTGCATCATGGGTCGATCGATCGGAAGCTGCGCCAGGAGATCGAACAAATGCTCCGCGACGGCCAACTGAAGGCGGTCGTCTGCACGAGCAGTCTGGACCTGGGCGTGGATTTTTCCGCCGTCGAGCAGGTGATTCAGGTGGGCAGCCCCAAGGGCATCGCCCGCCTCATGCAACGCGCCGGCCGCAGCGGACACCGGCCGGGGCAAGTCAGCCTCGCGCTGTGCGCGCCGACGCACGCGTTCGAACTCATCGAATTCTCCGCCGTCCGCGAAGGCATCGACAAACGCCAGGTCGAAGCACGCAAGCCCTTGGAAAAGCCGCTCGACGTGCTCGCGCAGCACGTCGTCACCGTCGCGTGCGGCGACGGCTTCATGGGCGAGGCGCTCCGCGATGAAGTGCGACAGACCTATGCGTTTCGCAATCTGACGGACGAAGAATGGGGATGGACGATGGATTTCGTCATCCGCGGTGGCCCGACGCTCACGGCCTATCCGCGCTTCCAACGCGTGAAGCAGGACGAAACCGGGCGCTGGATCGTTGCCAGCCCGGAGATCGCCAAGCTGCATCGCATCAGCATCGGCACCATCACCAGCGACGGCGTGCTGCAGATCGTCATGACCAGCGGCAAAAAACTCGGCACGATCGAAGAATCGTACCTCAGCAAGCTGAACCCGGGCGATTTCTTCATCTTCTCCGGGCGCTCGCTCGAATTGGTCGGCATCCGCGGCATGGTCGCGCGGGTGCGGCCGTCGAAAAAAGTGCAAGGCTCGGTCCCGTCGTGGCCGGGCGGAAAGTTTCCGATCTCCACGCCCCTGGCTGACGGCGTGCGGCGTCGGCTTGAGCAAGCGCGGCATGGAACGTTCGTCGATGCGGAGATGCAGGCGCTCGCCCCCCTGCTGGCCGTGCAGGCGCAATGGTCGATGCTGCCGGCGTTTGATGAACTGCTGATCGAGCGAGCGCACTCGCGCGAGGGATGCCATCACTTCATCTTCAGTTTTCTCGGCCGACTGGTGCATGAGGGGCTGAGCGCAATCGTCGGCCACCGCCTGCGGCGCAAGTACGACCTCCCGGTGACGGCCACCTTCACCGATTACGGCATGGAACTGCTCTGCCCGCAGGACCCGCAACTGAGCGTGAACGCGTGGCGCGAGCTGCTGTCGCCGGAGCACGTGCTCGATGACCTGCTCATCTGCCTGAACACCGGCGAACTGACCAAGCGTCAGTTCCGCGAGATCGCCCGCGTGGCCGGCCTGGTGCTGGCGACGTCGCCCGGCGCGCCGCGCACGGCGCGGCAGCTGCAGGCGTCGACCGAACTGTTTTTCGAAGTCTTCCGCGAATTCGACCCCGGCAACCTGCTCCTGAAACAGGCCCAGCGCGAAGTGCTGGAACAGCAACTGGAAATCAGCCGGCTCACCGATTCACTCACCCGGCTGCAGACCCAGTCGCTGCAACTGGTGCCGGTGAAGCGATTCACGCCGCTGGCCTTCCCCATCTGGGCGCAGCGCATCGGCTCGCAAACGCTCCGCATGGAAAACGGGGCGGCACGCATCGAGCGCATGGTCGCGCAGTTGGAGAAACAGGCGTCGCAGGATGTCGATTGACGGCATCACCGCGCGTTCATTCGCGTCTCATACAATGGATAGGCCACGCGTCGATTCGCCTGCACCAGATCAAAGTTGGGCGTGTCGGCGACATTGACGAACCCGCGCAGCGTCGCTTCCCCATCGGGCCGGCCGCTGAGCGGTTGGTCGCGGAACTGGAAAAAGTGCGCCCCCACCAGGTTCGGCAAGCGCAGCGCGTGCTCGGTGTACTTCACCATCTCCGCCGCCCGCTCGGCCGGCGTTTGCGTTTTCATGTCCTTCCCGCGGAACGGCGTCTGCAACGGATCGGAGTCAATGCCCCACTCGCTCGACAACATCGGCACATCAAGCTTGGCATACTGATTCACCCGCCCGTCCAGCGGATTGTCGTAAATGTTGTACGAGATGACGTCGCAATACTTCGAGGCCAGCTTCACCAGTTCCGGATCGGTGTGCCCGAAAAACCGCGAGCCCAGGTACATGATGTTCGGCGCAACGCTCTTGGCGACGTTGCGGCAGACGGAGAAGTAACGTTCGGCGAACATCATGCCGAAGTCGCCGCTGTCGGCGAGAATCGTCGGGTTCTTCATCATCGCCGACGCCTGCTCGTTCGTCGGCCGATACGCGAGAAACGCATCCCAGGACGCGTACTGCGTGCTCCAGGCCTTATTCAGGGCATCGATCGACTTGTATTTATTCCGCAGCAGCTCGGCGAACTTCTGCTTGGCCTTGCGCTCGGGCGGATTCTTCATGGTTTCCTCGGCGATTGCCGCCCCCCGCGGCCGCCAGCCGAACCAGCGCTCGTTGTCGATGAAATAGCCGAGATTCCACGGGTCATTCGATGTCGTGCCGCGCTCCTTCTCCATCCGCGCCTTCAGGGCCGGCTCCCAGCCGGGGTCATACACGTCGGGCATGTGGAAATGAATCAGCGCCGAGCCGTAGCTGATCGCCACGGTGTAAGGCGTGCGGTCCAGCCGATAAATGTCCGGGGCCGACCAGTTGCCCATCGTGTTGAAGCCCCAGCTGCGCAATCGGTCATGCGACACCTGCGCAACAGCCTGGCGATAATCGGGGCCGTACTTGCGGAAGAGATTTGCCTGCTGGATGTCGAAGCCTTCCCAGTCACGGTGCTGGTAATACATGTAGGTGGCATCATGGCCGGTGTGATAAAACTGGCCGAGCGGGGAATCTTTCGGCGGGAGCTCGACGAACCAATCGCGCCGGTCCGTGATCGGCGACACATCCCCGCCGAAGCCGACGCCCGTCGTGCCGTATGACCAAAAGAGCCGGCCATCGGGATCGACGAGCCACCATTTGTCTTTGTACTTCTGCACGCGGAAAAAACCGCTCGCCTTCAGCTTGGGCCCGGCCGCCCAGCCGCCGTATGCGTCCCAGTCGCGCGGGCCAGGCCAGCCGGCTTGTTCCTTTTGTTCCTGGGCGCGGCGCTCGGCGAAGTCCGCATCGGCATGAATTTTTCCGGGCCAATCCCCGTGTGTGTATTGGCCGTAGGCATCGATGAAGGGAAAGAACGGCACGGGCGCGGGCTTGCCCTGGCCGGCGGTGTCGATCGAGAGAATCTCGACGGTCGCGTCCTTGAACGACGGATCGAGCCCGACTTTCAAGGCCGTGATGTGGGCGGGATCGAGCGTGTTGTCGCGAACGTTGATCGCCTTGACGTACATGTAGAACTTCTGGAACGGCGCAAACGTGGGGTCTTCCGGCCGGCGCGTCAGGCGCAGCAGCAGGGTCTGTTCCTCGCCGGGCGCGAGCTCCACCGCATTCTGCGACGCATCCTGCAATCCGGCGGCTGTCGGGTTTTCGGCGCGGACGCGGACGGTGACCGCCGACGTGCCCGGATTCCGCAGGCGAATCGCGATCCCCTCCGTGGCCGACAAATCCCAACCCCCGGCCGGCGTGGGGAAGACCACCTCAGCCCCTTTTTGGGGATCGGACCGCAACCGCAGGAGCGATTGGCCCTTCACGTGCAGGAACTGACATCGGCCCGCGGGCGTGGTGAGAGTTTTGGCGGAGGCGGGCGTGATGTCGAACAGCGCTGCGTCGGCCGCCCGCGCCGAATCGCAAAGTGCCAGCAGCGCCACACCGGCCGCCACCGAAAGCGCCGACAGGGATCGAGTCTTGGTCATGCGTCCACCTTTCCAGCCACGCCCCCGTCACACCGATCG
>JBQCCH010000132.1:0-5529 GCA_051962375.1 Tepidisphaeraceae bacterium | reverse complement strand
GATGTGCGGCTTGAACGACTTTCCCGAGAGCTTGTTGGCGGCGGAGATGATGTTGTTCATCCCGCCTTCCTTCAAATCAGGCCGATCGCACTCGGCAATGCAGTGGGGGATCCAATTCACGATCAGCGCCTTCACCCGCGCATTCCACAGCGGGCTGTTCACGCTGTAGTGCCTTGTGATCACTTCGCTTTGCCCCGCGACCGCTTCCTGATCCGACACCTTCACTTTTACGGTGGTCGAAGCGGATTCTGCGCCGCATCGGGCGGTCGCCTGCAGGATGTAATCGCCCGGCGTGGCGAATGTCGCAAACGTGTCGGGGGAAGATGCATCGCCGAACTGGGCTTGGCCCGGCCCGCTGGCCTGGCTCCAGCTGACCGCTACGGGCGCGGCCGTCGCCGAGCGGGCCGTGACGCGCAGCGACGTCTTCGCACCCGGCACCACCACCCGATCCGGCAACGCGTCAAGCACCGGCGCAAACGCGGGCGAACCGCCGGCGTCCTCTACTTTCCAAACCAGCACGCCCGTCGAGAATTGGCCTTGGCCGGTCATGTCCAATCGAAGCTTGTCGGTCCAGATCGGCGCGAACTGCAGCGCGTTGAACGCATTCTCCTTCAGCCCCAGCGACACGCCGTCGGCCGACTGAACATCTTGCCATCGGCCGTCCAACCAAGCCTGCAACTTCGCGCTGGCCGGCAATCGCACGCCCTGATGGTCATCAAACCAGTAGACCTGGATGCCGCCGACATGCACGGGCTTGCTCCACGTGTACTGCACCCACTGCGCGCCCGTTTTCGGCCAATTGCCGTAAGCGCCTTGCGACTTGTCATTCGAATCGGCGGGAGTGAAATCATTCTGAACGGCGGTCAGCGTCTCATGGCCCGAAACGTACGACGTGGACGCCTTCGCCGCGATCGCCAGATTGGCTTCAGATACGTCGGGCGAATCCGCAGCATGGATAGAGGTCGCATCCATGGAAAAGAGGGTGGTCAGGACCGCAATCGTCAGCGCCGCCGATGAAGAATTGGAAGCCATGAACGCTATGAATACCAAATCTTAAGATTATTAACAAAAGGCGGATTTTTGCCGCAGGGGAGAATCGGTGAGGGGAAAATGCAGTCGGCTGGGCTCGAACCAGCAACGTCGAATTTTGTAGGCAGATCTATCAGTGACGTAAATTTAGAAGGAACCGGATGCACCGGAGCTGATTGATGCAGCAGGGCTTTGCGAACGCCCGTCCAATCCGTTTTTCAGCATTGCGGGCGGGGACTGTGTCTGCGAAAATGCGGATCGGGCCCCGACTATTAGAGAGCCTGAATATCGCGGGAATTGCCGCTCCGTGACCGAGGAAGGCGACGCTTTCGAGGACCTTGGTTCGAGACCGATTCGCATCGTCTCTAAATCGACGAGATTGGCGTCAAGCGCCTCTAGAGGCCCAACGCCGCACAACTCGCATGGCAGCAGAACAGTTGCGTTGGGCGGCTGAGCAGACGATCGAATTCCGAAATCGGTCCCACCGGTTACCAGCGTGTCTCGAAGAGCGGGCCAAAGTGTACGCCCAGTTCAAAGTCTGCCCGAAGGGGTGGGACGGGAGGATGAGTCGTCGTTAGGCCAACTCACATCGACCGGTGGCGGGCATCATCGGATCGGAACGCGTCGATCAGGACGAGCGATACGATGCTGCATCAGGAAGCGGATCGTCTTGACGCTCGGCCGGGTGTCGCGATCATCGCGATCCTCGAATCGACGCGAGTTTGGCAGGGGAGGTCTAGATCCACTGTGTACGTCAGCAGCAACGACTGGATCGGCACCTGGCGAATGGTGACGATCGTCCGCAGGCCAAGGTCGATCAAAAGCAGTCTGCAATGGCAACTGGACGTCAGCCTCGGCGAAAGACCTGCGGCGACTCAGTAAATACCGTGCCTTAATAGCTCTAACCACCGCTGTCAAATCTCGCTCAATCTTCCAAAGGCGGAAAATCGAAGACCAAATCCTGCGTTACAAGGCCGGCTGTGACGAGGTGTATCTCCTTCCGCTGCCCAACTGAATATGGCAAGCGACATTTAGGATGCGCTAGCTTTGATACGATATTACCTGCCAATTAGCGGAAAGCGATATCGAGACCGGCTTTCACCCATATAGGTGAGCGGCGACCGCCGTTTTTTCATATCGAATAAGGAGCACTCCCTACGAAAAGCTCCGGAATTCAATTTAAATACTGCTTCGCTTTGACATCGTAATGACTTGTGCGATACAACCAGACGAAGTGGCAAGGAGGCTGCGCTCTGGGGAGTGGGCTGCCACGGGGTACGGGGAACTCTAATCTCATGGCCAGCCGTGATTGGTCGGCGGCAGGCATTGCCGCGACGCAGCAATCGCGCCATCAGCATCGAGATCCCATCAGAGTCGGAGCTCATCCATGTCGCTGTTCGCTCGCCGAAAGTCGGTGCACCCGCTGCTGCGCGCCGCCGTTATTGAAGTGCTCGAAACGCGTCAGATGCTCAGCACGACGCTGGCACCGATCGCCGACACATTCGTTCGCGATGGATCGTTCGCCTCCTCCGTTTACGGCAGTTACGGACTTATCGCTGCCAAGCAGGGGTCGGCGGGGGTACAGCGCCAGATTTTTCAAAAGTTCGATCTGAGCAGCGTCAGCGGCACGATCAGCCATGCCACGCTGAGCGTCTACGGCGACAGGAGCAACACGAACGACGGCACTTTTGCCATCGCTGCGGCGGCGATGACAGATAATTCCTGGACTGAGGCAGCCACGACTTGGAACAACAAGCCGGCCTTCGGTTCCGCTGTTGCCACGGTGTCCGTGACGAACACGGTAGCCGGGTGGATCAACCTTGACGTTACCGGCTACCTCCAGCAAGCGCAGGCAAACGGTCAGGCCATCGTTTCAATGGCTATCGTTGGCACCGCCAACACCGACGCCTACTTCGAGATGCAATCGCGCGAAGGGGCTAACCCTCCGCAACTGGTGATAACGACGGATGCCGCGCCTGCCGCCCCAACAGGACTGTCGACTTCTTCCGCACAGGGCACCTCCGCTACGCTCACCTGGACCGACAACTCAACCAATGAAACTGGATTTCAAATCCAGCGCAAGCAAGGCTCGGGGGCATGGTCGACGATCGCGACTACGGCGGCGAATACCACCAGTTATCTCGATAATTCCCTCACGCCTTCGACGACTTACAGTTATCAGGTAGCAGCAGTCAATGGGACAGTCCTGTCTGCTTATAGCAACACCACCACGGTAACGACAACTGCCAGCACAGCCCTGACGCCGACCGCCGACACTTTCGTGCGCGACGGCACCTCTGCCACTGCCATCTACGGCAGCTACGCTTTAATCCAGTCCAAGCAGGGCTCGGCCGGCGTCCAACGGCAGATCTACCTGAAATTTGATCTAACGAACGTTAGCGGCTCAATCGACAACGCCACTCTGCGGCTCTTTGGAAACCGTAGTAATACAAACGATAGCACCTATAACATGGCCGGCGCAGTGGTGTGCAATGACTGGTAAGAGAGTACAACGGACTGGAATAACAAACCCACAGTCGGGACCGTCATTGACACCGCCAGCGTGATGAATACGGCGAAGACTTGGATTGATCTGGATGTCTCGAGCTACCTGCAACAAGCGCAATTGAATGGTCAGGCGACCGTGTCGATTGCCATTGTTGGGACGGCCAACACGGACGCCTATTTCGAGATGTCCTCGCGCGAGGGCACGAATCCGGCGCAGTTGGTATTGACGACGGCCCCGACCACAACAAACGCCACGCCCACGGTCGCTACGCCCGCTGCCGCGAATCCGAATCCGATCAGCGGCACCACGGCAAATCTGAGTGTCCTCGGCGCCGATGATGGCGGCGAAAGCAACCTAACGTACACGTGGTCCATCGCGAGTAAGCCCCCCGGTGCAGCCAACCCGTCGTTCAGTGTAAACGGCACGAACGCGTCCAAAAATACCGTGGTCACGTTCACCCAAGCCGGCACGTACGCCTTTTTGGCGGTGATCAGTGATGGACATACTTCAACCGATTCCAGCGTAACGGTGGTGGTTGATCAGACTGTGACGAGTATTGCTCTGACGCCGAAAAACACCGCGGTTGGTATCGGCGGTGTACAGCAATTTGCGGCCGGTGCGATCGACCAGTTCGGCCAGCCTCTTGTCACGGCTCCCACTTACACGTGGTCTGTTCTGACGGGCGCCGGCACTATTTCCTCCAACGGTCTTTTTACTGCCGGCACTACCAGCGGCTCGGTGACGGTGCGGGCGGCAAGCGGAAACATTAGTGACACCGCCACCATTACCGTTTCAAACTCTGCGCCCAGCGTTGCCACTCCCGCCAATGTAAGTGACGACCCCGTCACAGGAACGATAGCCAACTTGGACGTTCTTGGCGCTGACGACGGTGGAGAGTCCCAGCTAGTTTACACATGGTCTGTAGCGAATAAGCCCGCAGGCTCAAGCGATCCAACGTTCTCAAACAATGGCACCAATGCCTCAAAAAGTACCGTAGCCACCTTTAATCATGAAGGCGTTTACGGTTTTTTAGTCACGATTAGCGATGGTGCCCTCAGCACGACTAGTTCCGTGAATGTAACGGTTGCCGCCACGCCCACAACCGTGTCCGTTACGCCGGCGACCACTACGTTGACCGCCGGCGCATCGCAGAACTTTGCGGCGGCGGTGTCGGATCAATTCAATAATTCTATTTTGTCCCCTTCGGTCACGTGGTCAGTTATCAGCGGTGGCGGCTCCTTTGCGGGGAATACTTATACGGCCGGTCCAGCCGGGTCGTCCACGGTACAGGCAAAGAGCGGGACCGCAATTGGTACCGCTATCGTCGTCGTTGGTAACGCGCTGCCCACTGCCGCGATCATTGATGATCCGAATAATGTCTACGTAAGCGCTTCGACGCTTACCTTCAGCGCGCAAGCCAACGATCCCGATGGCGAAGATAGCTTGCTCAACTACGAGTGGAGTGTATTTCGAGAAGGTGTCCCCGTCGATCTTGGTAATGCCGAGATTCACTCCGCCAGCTTTAGTTACGTTCCGGCCCAGGATGGCAATTATGATGTCCGCTTGAATGTGACCGACAGTGTCGGGGGCAGCGTCACCAAGGATGACGATTTTGCGGTGGGCAGTGCTGGTGCCACGGCCGCTGTCACCGATGACGTGACCGTACGTGACGCGAATGCACCTGTACTGATTGATGTGTTAGCCAACGACATCGCGCCAGCGGGCGATACGCTCTCGATTAGCGGCATTCCCCAACAGGGCACTCACGGTACGGCAAGCATTGTTGTTGGATCGCCGAACAAAATTTCATATGTACCGGACACTGACTTTGCCGGACAGGACTCGTTCACTTACCAGATTCGGGATCGTTACGGTGCGACCAATTCTGGAAGCGTCAATGTTATGGTTCTGCCTGGAGGCGGAAGTTCGATTACGGCGGGGAATCTGGCAGGCACACAGAATTACGTCATCAACGAGATCGGAAGAGCGTC
>JBQCCH010000131.1:0-8435 GCA_051962375.1 Tepidisphaeraceae bacterium | reverse complement strand
CATGCGGTACCACAATTTCTCCAGCATCCGGGTGGCCTGCAATCTGCTGAGCGACAATTCCTTCCTCGGGATGGCCGCCATCGGCGAAACGTTCGTCATCATCGCCGGCGGGATCGATCTGTCGGTCGGCACCGCCATCGGGTGCACCTCGGTCTTCATCGCCGAGATGGTCACCAATCACGGCTGGAACCCCATGCTGGCGGTCCTGGTCACCCTGGCCGGCGGCACGCTGGTGGGGCTGATCCACGGATGGTTGATCGCCACCTTCGAACTGCAGCCCTTCCTGGTGACGCTGGGCGGGCTCTTTTTCTATCACGGCCTGGGGCTGTTGATCAGCACGCAATCCATCTCCATCACGCATCCGATGTACGCGGACTGGAGCACCGCGGCGATCCATCTCGGCAACGGCGATCTTCGCTTGTCGGCGATTCTGTTTTTGCTGCTGCTGATCGCGTCGGCCGCCTTTGCGGCGTTTCGACCGATGGGCCGGGCGATCTACGCGGTGGGCGGCAATGAACAGTCGGCCCTGCTGATGGGCTTGCCGGTCAATCGCATCAAGATCGGCGTCTACGCCTTCAGCGGCTTCTGTGCCGCACTCGCGGGCGTGACGGCGACGATCATGATGTCCTCCGGCACCGCCAATACCGGGCAAGGCCTGGAGCTCGACGCCATCGCGGCGGCCGTCATCGGCGGCACGCTGTTGTCCGGCGGCGTCGGCACGCCCATCGGCACGCTGCTGGGCGTTCTCATCGCCGGCGTCATTCAGACTGCCATTACGTTCGAAGGCACCCTCAACAGCTGGTGGTCACGCATCGTGATCGGCCTGTTGCTGTTGGCATTCATTCTTTTGCAGACCCTTCTGCAACCCAGGGAGACCCACGCATGATTCCACGCTTTTTGACCGTCCTCGCCGCCGCCAGCTTTCTGGTCATCGGTTGCGAGAAGAAGAACGACACCGCTTCCACCTCCACCACCCAGCCGGCCGGCAAGACGCTGACCGTCGGGTTCGCCCAGGTCGGCGCCGAAAGCGCCTGGCGAACGGCCAACACCAAGAGCATCAAGGACGAAGCCGCCAAGCGCGGCATCGACCTGAAGTTCTCCGACGCCCAGCAGAAGCAGGAAAACCAGATCAAGGCCGTCCGATCCTTCATCGCCCAGGGCGTCGATTGCATCGTGCTGGCCCCGGTCGTGGAGGCCGGCTTTGAGCCCGTGCTCAAGGAAGCCAAGGCCGCCCACATCCCGGTGATCCTCTCCGATCGCCGCGCCGCGGTGGATGACGATTCGCTTTACGTCACCTTCATCGGCGCCGATTTCGTCGAGGAAGGCCGCCGCGCCGGTGAGGCGCTGGCGAAAGTGACTGGCGGCAAGGCGCAGATCGCCGAGCTCGACGGCACCCCCGGCAGCGCGCCGGCCAACGATCGCAAGAAAGGCTTCGACGAAGTCCTGGCCAAGTATCCGGACATGAAAGTGATCATGGAACAGACCGGCGACTTCACCCGCGCCAAGGGCAAGGAAGTCATGGAAGCGTTCCTGAAATCACCCGAGGGCAAAAACATCAATGCCCTGTTCGCCCACAACGATGACATGGCCCTTGGCGCGATCCAGGCGATCGAAGCCGCCGGCCTGAAGCCGGGCAAGGACATCAAGATCGTCTCCATCGACGGCGTGAAAGACGCTTTCCAGGCGATGGCCGACGGCAAGGAAAACGCCGTGGTCGAGTGCAACCCCCTCATCGGGCCGCAACTGTTTGACCTCGTCGCCGATGTCGTCGCCGGCAAGCAGGTGCCCAAGCGCATCGACGTCAAAGAAGGCGTCTTCACCCAGGACCAGGCCGCCGCCGAGCTGCCGAATCGCAAATACTAATTCTAATTCAGAAATCCAACCCAAAGGGCACGAAGCATCGGCTTCGTGCCCTTTGGGTTTTTATCGCGGCAATCCCCGAGGATAGGTCCCCGAGGTTCCGCTGGGTTAAGCGTTGATCGTCTCGGGTTGCCGACCCGGGAAGCGGTGCTGCTTCATCGCCTCGATGAACGCGCTGGCGACCGCATCGGGCTTGGCCGCATTCTCGGCGGTGACGATGCCGTCATTGGTGGCGACGCCTTTGCTCATGTCGACCGGCACATGGGCGGCCTTGAGCAGTTCGCTCGCTTCGCCCATGCCCGCAATCGGCTTGCCGTGCGTGAACGCTTCCGAGACGAACTGAACAGCCGTCGGATTCTTCGCCAGCATCGCGGCGCTGGCGCCGCCGGCGATGAAGACGGCATCGAACGCCACCGACGGCGCGTTCGGGAGCGGCCGATCGACTTTCACCGCCGATCCGTCGGCCGCCTTGATCTTGGCGGCGGGGGCGATCACTTCCGGCATCGCGTGCTGCGCCTTGAGCGCCTTCGCCACGGCCGCCACTTGCGCGCCGTCGACGCCGTCGCCGGCCAGGATCGCGATCTGCCGGCCCTTGATGTCCTTCGCCGGCTTGTCCATGCTCAGCGCGGCCGACGTCTTGCTGTGCGGCGCCTTCTTGGGCTTGCCCGTCACCTCCACGCCGATGTTCTTCGCCACATGGCTCGCCAATTCGTCCGAGACATTGACGAGCAACTCATTCACCACCCGCTCCTTCACCGCCATCACCATGCATTGGTTCAGTTCGAAGCTGATGGCCGAGATGATGTGATTCTTCTCCCAGCGCGACATGCTGTTGTAGAACAGCGTCGCCTGGCTGAAGTGGTCGGCGAAGCTCTCGCTGCGGGCGCGCACTTTGACGCCTTCCATCTTCTCAGCATAGCTGCTGAAGGCCTTCAGCCCTTCGGGCGAATGCGCGGGGCATCCGTTCGCCAGCGAGTTCGGGAAATAGCTGACGCGCCCTTTGTGAATCAGTTGCTGGCTTTCCCCATCGCGCTGATTGTTGCTGAACGGACACGTCGGCCGATTGATCGGCAATTGCGCGAAATTGGGGCCGACCCGCTTGATCTGCGTGTCGATATAGCTGAACAAACGCCCCTGCAGCAGCGGATCGTTCGAAAAATCGATCCCCGAAACGATGTGCCCCGGGTGAAAAGCCACCTGCTCCGTCTCGGCAAAGTAATTGTCCGGGTTGCGATTCAGCACCATCTTCCCGAGCAGACGCACCGGGACGAGCTCTTCCGGGATGATCTTGGTGGCATCCAGCAGGTCGAAATCGAACTTGTGCTCATCTTCTTCAGGCACCACCTGCACGCCCATTTCCCATTCCAGGAAGTCGCCGCGCTCGATCGATTCGAACATATCGCGCCGATTAAAGTCCGCATCCTTGCCGGCCACCTTCTGGGCTTCGTCCCACACGAGCGAGTGAACGCCCTTGAGCGGCTTGAAGTGAAACTTGACGAACACCGACTTGCCCTGGGCGTTGATGAACCGGAAGGTGTGAATGCCGAAGCCTTCCATCATCGCAAAGCTCCGCGGAAACGCCCGATCGCTCATGACCCACATCAGCATGTGGGTCGTCTCCGGGGTAAGGCTGGCGAAATCCCAGAACGTGTCATGCGCACTGGCGGCCTGCGGGATTTCGTTGTGCGGCTCCGGCTTCACGGCGTGGATCAGATCCGGGAATTTGATCGCGTCCTGGATGAAAAACACCGGCATGTTGTTGCCGACCAGATCCCAGACGCCGTCATCGGTGTAGAACTTAACGGCAAACCCGCGCACGTCGCGAGGCGTGTCGGCAGACCCGCGCGAGCCGGCCACCGTGCTGAAACGGACGAAGACCGGCGTCTTTTTCCCTTTGGCCGAGAACAGTGAGGCCTTGGTGATGTCGGAGGCGTCGCCGTAGCTTTCGAAATACCCGTGCGCCGCGGCGCCCCGGGCATGAACGACGCGCTCGGGGATTCGCTCGTGATCGAAATGCGTGATCTTTTCGCGGAAGTGAAAATCCTCCAACAGCGACGGCCCGCGCACGCCGGCCTTGAGCTGGTTCTGATCGTCAGCCAACGGAAGGCCCTGATTCGTGGTCAAGGTTTCGCCGGGCGTGACGGTGTCGCGCTGCAGGTCTTTGTCTTTCGCATCGGCGGCAGTGGAGGCGGGTTGGGCGGCCATGGGCGTTTCCTCTGGGAAAAGTGGACTGCGCCCGGTGCTGCCTCACGGACAAGTAATACTCGCCGACAACAGCAAAGCGGCTCCGAATGCGCCTGTGATGCTAGGGAGCGCGTTCGGAGCCGGTCAATTTGCCTTTTGTCGTCTCGGTCAGATTCAGGCTTGATTCAGATTTTCTCTTACCTGTTCCTGCTCAGCCCTTCATGCCCGTGGTGGCGATGCCTTCAACGAACGTGCGCTGCATGGCGAAGTACAGGATGATCGCCGGCGCCGCGATCAGCACCGAGGCCGCCATCAATTGGTTCCACAACGCGCCGCCGTGCTGCGATTGAAACGACTGCAGCCCCAGTGCCAGCGTGTATTGGTCCGGCCGCTGGATGTAAACGAGGGGCCCGAGGAAGTCATTCCAGCAGCCCAGGAAGGTGAACAGCGCCACCACCATCAACGCCGGCCGCGCCAGCGGAAGGATGACGCGCAGGTAAATCCCGAACTCGCTGCACCCATCGATGCGGGCGGCTTCGGAGAGCTCTTCGGGAATCGTCAAAAAGAACTGGCGGAGCAAAAAGATGTTGAATGCATTACCAAAAAACGCCCCGATCCAGAGCGGCCGCAGGGTGCCGAGCATTTGGAAGGGGGTGTGGTCGCCGATGAATCGGAAGATCGCAAACAGCGCCACCATGACCACTGGGAACGGGATCATCATGGTCGAGAGCATGACCGCAAACAGCAGGCCGCGCCCCTTGAACTTGATGCGTGCGAAGGCGTACGCCACCAGTGATGAAGAGATGACCGTGCCCACCACGCTCAGCACCGCGACGGTGATCGAGTTGCTGGCGAAGCGCACGAAGTCAAACTTGTCGCTCGTCAGCACGGCCGCATAGTTTTCGGGGACGGGCGTGGTGTGGTCGCCGACTTTCAGCAGGTCGACATGGCTGGGGATGAACTTCGGCGGAAACGCCATCGTCTCCGGCAGCGGCTTCAGGCTGGTCGACACCATCCAAAAGAACGGCAGGAAGAAGCCCGTGCAAATGAGCAAAAGGGCGAGCGTCGTCACCAGCTTGCCGGTGATCTTCGCGCGCTGCTTCGGCCGCAGCGCGGGTTCGATCGCGGGCGGCGGGATGACGGATTTGCCCGTCGAGCCGTGCACGTCGGCCGCCTCGTGGGTCACGCTTTCCTGGATGCGATTGGAGCGAAGGCTTGGTTCGGAAGTCGCCATAACACGGATTCCTGTCGGAGGGCGATCGGTCGCCCGTTCGTTAATTCAATAATGCGCTTACTTGCCCTGGTGGTGGACCCACTTCTTGCTGGACCAGAAGGCGATCCCCGTCAGCACCAGCACCAGGAGCAGTTGCACCCATCCCAGCGCAGAGGCATAGCCCATGCGCATGAAGTGGAACGCGTTGTCGTAGAGATACATGGTGAGGAAGTAGGTCGCCCGCGCCGGGCCGCCGCTGGTCATGATGTAGGGGATCGCAAAGACCTGCAGCGAGCCGATCATCGCCATGATCAGATTGAAAAAGATTACCGGCGACAGGCAGGGGAGCGTGACGTGCCAGATGCGGCGCCAACCGCTGGCGCCGTCGATGTCGGCCGCCTCATAAAGTTCGGCGGGCACGTCCTGCAGGCCGGCGATGAAGATCGTCACGGTGTTGCCGACGCCCCACAGGCTCATGAACGCCAGGGACGGCATCGCCCAGTAAAAACTGAACGGCACCGCGCCGTACGGCGACGTGAACTTATCCGCCAGCCACTCCGGCCCCTGAATGCCCAGTTTCGCCAGCAGCGCGTTGATCAATCCCAGCTTGCCGTTGAACAACCAGAGCCACAGCATCGCCGAAGCCACCAGCGGCACCAGCGAGGGCAGGAAGATGATCGTGCGATACACGCCTTGCCCGGGAATCTTGACGTTCAGCAGCATCGCCAACCCCAGCGACACCGCCAACCCCGCCGGCAACGCCAGCAGGGCGTAGTAGAACGTGTTGTACAACGACGTCCAGAAGACCTGGTCGCTGAACAATTCGCGGTAGTTCGACAGCCCGATGTAAAGCGGCTTTTCCAGCACGCTGTAATCGCAAAGGCTGTAATAAAATGACAGCCCGATCGGGATTGCGGTGAAAACGCAAAACCCAATCAGCCACGGCGACAAAAACGCCATGCCCGTGAAGAAACTCTGCCGTTCGCTTCGCGTCATTGCGCGGCCTCCGTCGCCTGTTGTTCTCGCAGTTGATGCACGTGCTGGAAATAGTTCCAGCTCTTCTCGCACCGGTGATCGGCCTCCTCAAGGATCGCTTGCGGCGTGTCGACCAGGAGCGAAGCCTTTTGCGACGCGACCGTCAATTCATCGCTCACCTGCGGCCAAACCGGGATCGCGGGCACGGCCTTGGCGTTGGGGCTGTTCGCCAATCGCTCAAAGACGTCGATGTAAGGATTCGGATGGTATTTGACGAAGTGCTCACTCACCTTCGCCAGCGGCGAATTCTTGCAGTGCAACGCGCAGAGCTTTTCCATCTCATCCTGACGCGTCACGAAGGCCAGGAATTCAAACGCTTCTTCCTTGTGCTTGGAACCGCGCGGGATCACGAGCACGTCGAACGGGCAGTATGAAACATCCTGCTCACCCGTCGCCGACGGGAAGGCGGCCGCACCCCATTCGGTGTATTTGCGCCGTTCCAGTGCGGGCAGGTAATCCATTCGCTTGTCGACGACATGATCGCCCGCGTCGAACGTCACGTAAATCGTCTTGATGCCCGCGTCGTAGCTGAACATCTGCGGGTCATTCGGCAGGGCCGTCCCGGCGCCCAGCATCGCGGTGACATCGGCATGGCTCATGCCGATCGTGACATGGTCAAAATCCTTTTCCCGCTTCTGCTTCTCCGCCGGCACATGCCAGCGGTTCATCGACGGCGCCAGGTGCTCGATGTAGTTCGCCATCCACGGGCCTTGCTGCACCATGGCGATGTCCCCCGTGAAAAACGGGTTCTGCGCCGAATCAAAGTTGCCCGTTCCGGAGTGGAATTGCGTCAGCGCGTCCTTGCCATATTTTTTCGGGTAGCTTTCGAGCCATTCAAAGGTTTTGATCATCGGCTCACTGGTCAGTTGCAGCTTGCCTTGCTTGGGATCAAAGATCGTCCCGCCAAACCAGTAGGACATCACGTTGACGTACCATCCCGGCTCCATCGGCAAAAAGCCGCTGCACTTGATGCGCCGATCCTTGCCGTTCGGGGCGGTGATGTAGGTTGTCAGGGCGTCGGAATAGCGATCCAAAGCGTCGATCGAGGTCGGCGTCTTGTCCGGATCCAGGCCCGCGGCCCGCAGCTCGGCGGCGCGGCCGTTGAACAACTGCTTGTTGTAATGCAACGCGATCGAAGCCGGCGTGGAGATCAGGCCCCACAAATGGTTCTCGTACGACGAGCAAGCCTTCCAGTAGATCGGCTTGTACGTATCCGGCCCAATGCCGTGCGCCTTGGCCAGGTCATCCAGGGGCTCCAGCGCGTTGAGCGCTGCGAAGCCGTTGAGCTGATTGTCCCACAGGCCCGCGATGTCTGGCGGAACCCCGGCCGCCACCGCCACCATCGTCTTCTGATCGATCGAGCTCATCGACACGTACTGCACATAAATGTGCTTTTCGCGGCCGACGGTGCGATTGAAATCGTCGACGATCGACTGCATGCCGGCCGCTTCCTCGCCGGTCCACTTTTCCCAATATTGAATGACCGTATACCCCGCCGGCGCCACCGGCGGCGAATGACGAGCGCCCAGCACGTAAACCGTGACGCCCACCGCGATCAATAGCCCGACAAAAAGGCTTTTGAGATACTTCAGCAAAACAGGTCCTCCGCTCGGGAGCCGGTGTTTTCAAACGCAACTTGGCTTGCGTTGTCGCTCCGCGGCGGGATGATAACCGAAGGATGGCATTTCACGCGACAGCGCCCTCGCGGAGGGGGCAAATCTCGCTGAGCCTGGCCCTGGGGATCGCGCTGGCGGTGCTGGTCGCGGCCGTGGTGATTTCCTGGCGTGGGGCCGATGACGCTCCCGCCGCCGACGGGCGCACGCCCATCGTCTTCTGGAACGCCCAATCCTTCGGCGACGACATTTACCTGGCCATCCGTCAGTTCGAAAAGCTGAATCCGCAATACAAGGTCATCATCAGCTCGTCGGTGTCGCCCGATGTCACCAGCGACGGGCAGCGCCTGCTGTGCGCCGTTGCCGGTGAAGTGCCGCCGGATGTGGTGGGATTCGATCGTTTTGCCATCGGCGAGTGGGCCGGCCGGGGGGCGCTGGCCGACCTGACGCCGATGCTGCGGCAGCAAAATCCTGACGATCCTTACCGGATCGACCTGACGCAGTACTACCCCTGGACGATCGAGGAAGCC
>JBQCCH010000130.1:0-2287 GCA_051962375.1 Tepidisphaeraceae bacterium | reverse complement strand
TGAGGCGTGTAGTCCAGATCGCACTCATCGTCCGGCTCATCGAGATTGATGGTGGGCGGGATGAGATTGTTCTTGACCGCCATCGCGGTGAAGACGGCTTCGATGCCGCCCGAAGCGCCGAGCAGGTGGCCGAGCTGGCTCTTGGTGGAGCTGATGGGCACCCGGCGGGCGTGCTCGCCGAACGAGCGTTTGATGGCCTTGGTTTCGGCGATGTCGCCGAGGCTGGTGCTGGTGCCGTGGGCGTTGATGTAGCTGACGACGTCGCCGTTGACGCCGGCATCTTTCAGGGCGTATTCCATCGCGAGTGCGGCGCCTTCACCATCGGCACAGGGCGCGGTGATGTGGTTGGCGTCGGCGCTCATGCCGTAGCCGACGAGCTCGGCGTAGATCTTGGCGCCGCGTTTTTTGGCGTGCTCGTATTCTTCGAGGATGACGATGCCCGCCCCTTCACCCATGACAAAGCCGTCGCGGGCTTTGTCCCAGGGTCGGGAGGCTTTTTCGGGATTGTCGTTGTTGGTCGAGAGCGCCCGGGCGGCGATGAAGCTGGCCATGCCGAGCCGGCAGAGGGCGGCTTCGGCGCCGCCGGCGATCATGACGTCGGCGACGTTGTTTTCAATGAGCTTGCCGGCATCCCCGATGGAATTCGAGCCCGCCGCGCACGCCGTGACGACGCAGGTGTTCGGCCCCTTCAGGCCGAACATGATCGACACATTGCCGCTGGCGGCATTGGCCATGAGGCGTGGGACGGTGAAGGGGCTGACGCGGGTGACGTTGCGGGTGGTGAGGATGAAGTTCTGCTCTTCGAGCGTTTCGATCCCGCCGATACCGGACCCGATCAACACGCCGCAGCGGTAGACGTTTTCGGACTTGAAGTCGAGCCCGGAGTCTTTGACCGCGGAGACGGCCGCCGCCAGCCCGAACTGGCCGAAGCGATCGAGCCGCCGGGCCTCTTTGACGTCGAGTCCGTAGTTGGAGACGTCAAAGGTCGAACATTCGCCGCCGAAGCGGACGGGGAAATCGTCGACCTTAAATCGGCTGATCGATTTGATCCCGCTTTGTCCGGCGCAGATTTTACCCCACACTTCGTCGACGGATTCGCCGAGTGAAGTGACAAGACCCAGGCCCGTTATTACGACACGCCGCTGCTTCATGGGAATTTTGGATTCTCAAGGCGTTCCCCCGCGGCCAAGACGAAGGTCCTGTGGCGTGGGGAACGCGATCGCGAACCGCGACCGGGTTACTTCGTCCCGTGTTCCTTGATGTAGTCGATCGCCTGGCCGACGGTTTGGATCTTTTCGGCTTCTTCGTCGGGGATGGAGAGTTCGAATTCGTCTTCGAATTCCATCACGAGTTCAACGGTGTCGAGCGAGTCGGCATTGAGGTCGTTGATGAAGTGCGTCTCACGCGTGATTTCACCTTTGTCGACGCCCATCTGTTCGCTGACGATTTCAATGACTTTCGTTTCGATGTCGTCCATGATGCTTTCCACCTCACCTGATTTTTAGAGGGCTCCAACGGCCCGGGAACGCAGAACTATAGCGGTAGCTTGTTGTTTTGCAAACCGCTGAGAGAGTTGAGAGTCGATAGTTGAGAGTGGCCGGTAAAGTAAGGTATCTTCGTTACTCTCGACTCTCAATTCGCCACTCTCAACCGCTTTACATGATCATGCCGCCATCCACGCAGATGACCTGGCCGGTGACATAGCTGGCGGCCTCGGAGGCGAGGAACGCCACCACCGCGGCGATTTCGTCGACCTGGCCGAACCGGCGCAGCGGGATGAAATCCTTGACCTTCGTCTTGATCTGGTCGGGCAGGACGTCGGTCATGTCGGTGACGATGAACCCGGGGGCGACGACGTTGCAGGTGACGCCCTTGCCGGCGAGTTCCTTGGCGACGGTCTTGCTCAGGCCGATGAGGCCGGCCTTGCTGGCGGCGTAGTTGGCCTGGCCCGCGTTGCCGGCGACGCCCGCGACGGAGCTGATGTTGACGATCCGGCCGCCCGACTTGCTTCGCATCAGGTACCGGGCGGCGGCACGCGTGGTGACGAAGGCGCTTTTCAGATTGGTGTTGATGACTTCATCGAATTCGGCGTCTTCCATCCGCATGAACAGGCCGTCTTTGGTGATGCCGCCGTTGTTGACCAGGATGTCGATCCGGCCGTGCGCTTCGGCGACTTTTTCGATCGCTTCGGCGGTTTGCGTGGGGTTGGACAGATCGATCGACAGCGCCTCGGCGCTGCCGCCGGCGGATTTGACCTCGTCGACGACGGCCTGCAGCTTGTCCAGCC
>JBQCCH010000129.1:0-12963 GCA_051962375.1 Tepidisphaeraceae bacterium | reverse complement strand
TTCGCGCGTCAGCGACAGATACGGCACGGGCACGGTGTGCTCGCGGAACGGCTTGAAATACGCCAGCTGCGAGTCATACGCCCCCCGCCGCCGGGTGGGCGGGTCTTGCTTCACGACTTCGGCATTGACCAGGATCGGGCGATATTTTTGCACGGCCAGGGTCGTGACGACGGCGCTGTTGATGGAGCCGTTGTTGAGGATGACGGCTAGGTCTTTGGCCATAAGCGGTCTCGCCTTCGGTCAGGGGCGGCGTGCGTTGCGCCGTTAGGTCATGGACAGGATCACCTTCAACACGCCGGCGCGTCCGGCGACGGCCAGGGCTTCGACGCCCTGCTCCAGTTTCATCCGCCGGGAAATCAGGCTCAAGACATCGACGGTGCCGTCGGCCAGGGCGCGGATGGCTTCGCGGAACGGCCCGCAGCGGCTGCCGACCACGGTGATTTCATCGATGACCAGCGGCGCCAGGTTCAGCGGCTTGCCTTGCGCGACAGTGCTTTTGAGCACGATCGTGCCGCGCGGCCGGACCATCTGCATGGCCAATTCGAATCCGCCGGCCGAGCCCGTGCAGTCGACGACGATGTCCTGATCGTGCCGCGGCGCGATGTCGCTGAGCAGGCGCGAGCGGATTTGCCATTTTTCGCACAGGGCGAGTTTTTCGGGATGCTTGCCGATGAGTCGAACCTGGCAGCCGGCATTGCGAAGGACCTGTGCCGTGAGCAGGCCCAGGCGCCCGTCGCCGAGGACGGTGACCCATTTGGTCGGGTCGACGCGCACCTGCTTCAGCACCTGAAACGCCGCCGCCAGCGGCTCGACGAACACCGCCTGATCGTCATCCACTTTTTCCGGCAGCACGTGCAGGTTGGCGGCGGGCAGGCGAAGTCGCTCGGCGAACGCGCCGTCGTGCCTTTGGATCCCCAGCACGGTGCGATCGCGGCAATGGTTGCTGAGCCCGCCCATGCACAAATCACAGCGGCCGCACGGGCAGTTGATTTCGCCGACGACGCGCTGGCCGAGCAGTTTGGGATCGGGAGAAGCTTCGACGGTGCCGACGAACTCGTGCCCGAGGATGCCGGTGAAGTTCATGTAGCCGCGGGTGATTTCAATGTCGGTCGAGCAGACGCCCGCCTGGTGGACGCGGACGAGCGAATCCCCCAGCCCCGCGGCCGGCTCGGCGCGGTGCGGATCGAAGCGAAGCGTCTGGTCAAAAACAAGGGCTTTCATGGCTGATGAACGGTAACCCCACGATCGCCCGTGGCCGCGTGCGTCGACAAACGAGCCAGCGAGCGTGGCCCGGCTTAGCCGAGCGGGTTTTGCGGGCCGGTGATGTAATCGAGCCACGCGGTCTGGTCGTAATGCATGTCGCCGCCGGTCATCGCCCGGAGACTTTGGCGGGATTGCCAGCTCAGGGCGAAGTCGCGGTCATTCAGGACGTTGACCAGCGCGCGGGCGACTTCGAGCGATTTGCAATTTCGCAAGGCGTCGGCGGCGGCGATGCGGACGTCGAGGTTTTCGTTCGGGTTCGTGAAGACCTTCAGCAGCGGCGGGGCGGAGTTGGGGTTCGGGATATTGGACAGGGCTTTGGCGGCTTCGAGGCGGACCAGCGGGCTGTCATCATCGAGCGCGGCGACAAACACGCCCGACGCCTGGGCGTCGCGCGAGCGATTGAGCGCGCGGATGGCCGTCGCGCGGACGAGGGCGTTGTCATCGAACTCCGCGATCTGCTGGTAGCGCGTGGTGTACGGGGGCGCTTTGCCGAACGCGCGATCGACCAGGTCTTCAATGCCTTCGCGGCGGTGGTCGGGCTGGTTGGCGTCTTCCATCTGCGCGACGGCCGTCGAGGCGGTGTGGCCGTTCAGGTAGTCGTAGAGGCGCATCGGGTAATCGATGAAGATTTCGTGCAGCGTGCCCGAGATCGAGGCGGTGTTGCCGACCTCATTGGAAGGGAGCGTCGTGGGGGTGGTGATGTGCGGCGGCTGCGGGTCGACGTCGTCGTAGGTGAACATCGACGTGCACCCCCCGCCGCCAAGACCCGTCAGGAGCACGGCGCTGAAGCAAAGCGATCGGAGCGGGCGTTTCATGCGGGAAAGGTCCTTCTCAAGCATGCAATCGAAGCGGCCCGGCGGCGGCGGGCGGTTGTCGGTCAATCACCTGGTAGAGCGTTTCGGGAGCGATCAGCGTCGGCCGTTCGATGTCGAATCCGAGGAATCGCCGGGCGAGTTGCTCGAAGCGGGCCGGGTCATCGGTCACGTGCGCCGACACGCGATCCCGATCCGCCAGCGATACCGGAGCAGCACTTAAGCCGCTGGCTTCCAGTTTCGCGGCGACATCTTCGGCGCATTGCTCGGCCGAGTCAATCACGGCCACGCTCTTGCCGACGATCCGGCGGACGGCGCGCTTGAGCAAGGGGTAATGCGTGCACCCGAGGACCAGCACGTCGATCCCCTTTTCGATCATGGGGGCCAGGTACTGCCGAAGGGCCAGGTCGACGATCGGGTCGTCGATGGAGCGGCCTTCCTCGATCAGCGGGACGAGCAGCGGCGTGGCGCGGAGGCGCAGGCGGGCGGTTTTGTGGCGAATGCTGAGGGCCGCCTGGTACGCGCCAGAACGGATGGTGGCTTCGGTGGCGATCACGCCGATGCTCGGCTGCTCGGCGGTGCTGGCGGCGATGGCGGCGGCGTAGGCGCCGGGCTCGACCACGCCTGAAATCGGCAAGGGCGCGAAAATCTGCCGCATGTCCGACAACGCCAGTGCAGAGGCGGTGTTGCAGGCGATCACCACGTGCTTGGGCTTGAACGAGCCGCCCCAGGCGATGATTTGTTCGACGAATGTTGAAACCGTCTGGCGGGTTTTTGTGCCATACGGGAGGCGGGCGGTGTCGCCGAAGTAGATGATCCGCTCGCCGGGCAGGCGATTGAGCAAGGCGCGAACGACCGTGAGGCCGCCCAGGCCGCTGTCGAGCACGAAAATGGGGTCTTGCACGTTCGCCATGCGGGATACTCAATTATCGGACGTAGTCTACCGTCAGCTTGACAATAATTGAGTCCTGCCGAAACATCGTGTTATCAAAGGAGCGAGATATGTCCAGCGCCCTCAACGGCAAGCGTATTCTCCTGGTCGATGACGATCAGGACATTCTGACCACCATGCAGGCCGCCTTCGAGCCCACCGGGGCGGTGATCGAGACGGCGGGAAACGGGAACAAGGCAGTGGAACTGGCGGAGAAGAATCCGCCGGACGTGATCGTTTTGGACATGATGCTGCCCGGTCGGAGCGGGTTTCTGGTGCTGGAAAAGCTCCAGGCCGAGAAGGCCAAGGCGAAGAAGCCGCGGAACAGTGCGCCGTACGTGATCATGATCACGGGGAACCAGGGAAATCGGCACAAAATGTACGCCGAGACGTTGGGGGCTTCGGAGTATTTCATCAAGCCGGTGAAGCTGGATAAGCTGATTACGACGGCTGAGCGGCTTTGCACGCCTGTCGCCTGATGAATTTCGTTTGCGATTATCAGACCACCACACCGGCGGGCCGACTTAAATCGGCCCGCCGGTTTTGTTTTTACCGGACCGCGCCGCAGTGCTGAAAAAATCTTTCGTCCGAGAAAGTGTGGCCCGGCGATACAGGAAGCAAGGTGACCCCCATTTCCGAGCGATTGCGGCGCGTGCGGCGCAGGCAAAAGAGGAAAATCCTGCGGTTCACGCTGAAGTGATCTTCATAACGGTTCGATGCCAATTCTGGTGTCAGGTCGGGCCAGGCCGCCGCGAGGCAGCCGACAGCCAGCAAGACGCCGGGAGAAAATTATGTCGAGCCGTAAAAACAAAACTTCTTCTGCGATTCGCAAGACCGCCAAGCCCGTTCAGTTGGAGCAACTGGAAGAGCGTCAGTACCGATCGGGCAATCAGGACATTGGCATCAACGTCAATGACAGCAGCGCCGCGGGCGTCGCCAAGGCGATTCCGATCCTGCACCAGTTGGGCGTGACTTCGGTCCGCCTGTGGGCCGGCATCAAGGACATCAACAGCCACACGATGGTCAACGGCATGCAGCGGGCCATCGACTATCACAACGCCGGCTTTGACGTGACGCTGACCGTGGCGTTGGACAACACCAACGTGCCCGATCCGAACGCCGTCAAGAGCTGGTTCCAGTGGGCCGTTACGAACAAGACGCTCTTGAAAGCGGTGGATCGCTGGGAAATCGGCAATGAAGTCGACTCCAGCTACTACTTCAAGGGCACGCTGAAGCAGTACGTGGACAATGTGCTGAAGCCGGCCGCCTCGGTGCTGCGTCCGGCGGGTGAAGACGTGATGTCGGCGGGCGTGAGCTGGAACCCGCAGGACATTCAGGAAATGATCGACGACGGGATGCTGAATTACGTCGACGAGATCGGCTTCCATCCGTACGCGAACGGCGTGGGGTCGCAAAAGACCCACATCCAGCAGGTCAACGCCATCGTCGACGGCCGCAAGCCGCTGGTGGCGACCGAATGGAACGTGCGCGGGTACGAAAACAACCCGACGCAGTGGGCGCAGGCGGTGCAGGATGCGTATGCGCAGGTGCATGACGGCTTTGCGTTGGACTACTACTACTGCCTGTGGAAAGTGAACAGCCCTGCCGGCCCGGGCGGGCTGGTGACGGAATCGAACCTGCAGGTCAACCAACTGTTCTGGAATGCGTTCACGAACGGCATCAAGAACTACGCCGCGAGCCATAGCGGGACGTCGACGGGTGGCGGGTCAACAGGCGGTGGATCCACGGGCGGCGGGTCTACGCCGGCGGGTGTCGGGGCGTCGATCTCGGGCGTCCTCTGGGGCGATTCCAACGCCAACGGCGCGATCGACGGCACCGAGCCGATGGCCGGCGGGCGCGTGGTCTTCCTGGACACCAATGGCGACGGCAAGCTCGAATCGGGCGAAATCTCGACCACCACCGACGCCAGCGGCCATTACAAGTTCTCGAACCTCAAGGCCGGCACGTACAAAGTCAGCCGTGTGTATCCGAGCGGGTACAAGATCAGCAATTCGACCAAGCCGTACGTGACGGCGGCCGTCGCGACCGGGCAGCAGGTGACGGGCGTCAACATCGGCAGCATTCCGACGTCGATGAAACCGGCCGGCTCGTCGAGCAACTCCAGCGGCAGCAGCTCGGGCAGCGGCTCCAGCAGCGGGAACACGCCCGCGGGCACGGGGGCTTCGATCTCGGGCCTGCTCTGGGGCGATTCCAACGCCAATGGCGTGATCGACAGCACCGAGCCTATGGCCGACGGGCGCGTGGTCTTCATCGACACGAACGGCAACGGCGTGCTGGATTCGGGCGAGCGCTCGACCACCACCGACGCCGACGGCGCGTACACGTTCAGCAACCTGGCGGCCGGGACGTACAAGATCAGCCGCGTTTTCCCGAACGGGTACAAGATCAGCAATTCGACGCAGCCGTACGTCGTTGCGACGGTGGCGGCGGCGCAGAAGCTGAGCGGCGTGGACATCGGTTCGATTCCGTCAAACAAGAAGTCGACGGCCACGACCAGCAGCAGCAGCGGTTCGTCCGCGCCGGCGGTGGGCAGCACCCCCGCCACCCCGACTGCTACCCCGACGTCTGGGCCGAAGGTCACCAGCCTGTCGATCGTGGACGCCAAGACGGGCAAACTGCTCAGCGGGTATGGCGACATCACCGCGAGTGAGACGATCCGCCTGAGCGTGTTGCCGACCACCAGCATCGCGGTGATCGCCAACCTGTCGAACGCCGCCAGTGTGAAGCTCACGGCCGCGGGCAAGACCCACGTGGAGAACGCGATCCCGTACGCGTTCTTCGGCGACAGCAACGGCGCCTACAGCACATGGCACGCGACGAAGGGCAGCTATCAATTTACTGCGGTCGCTTTCGCCAACAAAGACGGCTACGGCACGCAGGGGAACACCCTTTCGGTTCAGCTGAAGTTCATCTGATCCTAAGGTAACGAGTTCAACAAACCGGACGTTGGAGCGGTAGTGTGGTGGCAATTTTGAATTGCCACCACACTTTCATTTCACCGCAAGACTTTTTTCTCAAAGCGTTTACGGAAATTGCGGGCGGCGGGCGGGCAGGGAGATCGTCGTTGCAACGACGATCCGCATGCGGAGAAAACTTTAATTTTTTTTCACAAAAACGGTATTTGCGGGTTGGCAGCGTCGTCCCTAGTGCATAAAAGATAGTCCGAGGTGATTGAGTTTCACACCTAGGCGGACGAGTCGGCTTCAAAGGATCGATCTGAAGCTTTTGTCCGCGACGGAAGTGGCCGATGAAGTTTGGGCTACTTCGACCTTGGCAGAGAGCCGGCCGGAAGGCGGGCGTTTCTGTCGCCAGGGCATCCGCCTGATTTGTTTCTGGTGAGCCCCACCATTTCTTGCGGCGTTCCTCACGGACGGTCGCACAGACACTCGGCTGCCGCCGACGTTGTCTGAGAGTTGTTCCTCTGGGCGTCCTTCAGCGGGCGTCTAACGAAGCGAGAGGGCATCGCGCCCCTCAATACATCGTGTTTACGTCGGTTTGTCTCAGACAGCCGGTCCTGCCCTGGGTGCAATGCCTTCGGCGAGATGCGGCGGTCACAGCGATTGATGCAGCTCAATCGGTGTCTTGACGAGTCGGCACGAGTGTTGGTCGCGGCAGCGCAGAAAGCAGCCGCTTCGGAGTTTTTTTCATAATGCTGAATCGTTCTAATCTCGATAACGTCCGCGGTGCGCGCACAATTTCCAATCGTTCGGCCCGGATTGAAGAACTCGAAGATCGTCGCCTGATGTCGGCCAGCTACGACGTGGGCATCAACCTGAATGACAATTCGCCGTCGGTTGTCTCGAAGATGAGCAGCCAACTGAAGCAGGCCGGCGTGCAATCGGTCCGCATCTGGAACACGGTCGCCAACTTCAATAATCACACGATGACCGCGGCCATGAGCCGTGCGATCGATTACGCGAACAAGGGTTTCGACGTCACGCTCGAAATCAACACGAAGAACGGCGTCGTCCCGAGCGCGTCGGCGGTCAAGGGCTGGTTCGCCTGGGCGACGAGCAACAGCTCGTTGAAGAACGCCGTCGACCGTTGGGAAATCGGCAATGAACCGGACCATAACGAATACTGGCAAGGGTCGTTGTCGCAGTACGTCAACACCTACTTGAAGCCCGCCTACGAATCCCTGCACGCCGCCGGCGAGCAGGTCGTGTCGGCCGGCCCGACATGGAACCCGCAGGACGTGCAGACGATGATCAACGCCGGGATGCTGAACTACACCGACTACGTCGGGTTCCATCCCTACGCCAAGGGCGTTTCGGGCGTGCTCAACGACATGAAGCAGGTCAACGCCGTCGTTGCAGGACGCAAGCCGATCGCTTTCACGGAGTGGAACGTCCGCGGTCTTGAGAACAACAAGTCCGCCTGGGCACAAGCTGTTCAGGACGTCTTTAAATACGTCCCGCAATACAGTGCGTTGAATTATTATTTCGCTGCGAAGTACCAGAATTCGCCGGCCGGTCCGGGCGGGATTCTGAACACCAGCCTGGATCCGGCGTCCTACTTCTACAATGCGTTCATCAACGGCGTCGCCAGCATCGGCGGCAGCAGTGCCCCGAGCACCGGCAGCTCCAACGGTGGCAGTTCCAGCGGCAGCACGCCGGCGGGCAAGGGCGCTTCGATCGCGGGCGTGATCTTCGGCGATTCGAACGCTGACGGCGTCTACAACAGCGGCGACAAGGTCGGCGGCGGCCGGACGGTTTTCATCGACTCCAACGGCAACGGCAAGCTGGACAAGGGCGAAAAGACCACCACCAGTGATTCGAAGGGCAACTACAAGTTCACCGGCTTGTCGGCCGGCACGTACAAGGTCAGCCGCGTCTTCCCGAGCGGGTACAAGCTCAGCAACAACAGCTCGGGCTATGTCACCGCGACCGTGGCGACGGGCCAGCAGAAGTCGGGCGTGAACATCGGCTCGGTGACGAGCAAGACGAGCATCTCGACCGGCAGCACCGGCAACAGTGCGGCGGGCGTGGGCGCTTCGATCGCGGGCGTGGTGTTCGGCGACTCGAATGCGGACGGCGTCTACAACGGCGGCGACAAGATCGGCGCCGGCCGGACGGTCTTCATCGACTCCAACGGCAACGGCCGGCTGGATTCGGGCGAAACCCGGACGACGACCGACTCGAAGGGCAATTACAAGTTCACGGGTTTGTCGGCCGGCACGTACAAGATCAGCCGGGTTTTCCCGAGCGGGTACAAGCTCAGCAACAACAACTCGGGCTACGTCACCGCGACCGTGGCCGCGAGCCAGCAGAAGTCGGGCGTGAACATTGGCTCGGTGACGAGCAAGACGGCGATCTCGAATAACAGCAGCAGCAACAGCAGCAGCAGCAGCAGTTCGAGCACGCCGGCCGTCACCGCGTTCCAGATCATCGACACGAAGACGGGCAAGGTGTTGGGCTCGTACAGCAACATCACGTCGAACCTGACGATCAAGCTGTCGTCGATGGCGAACCGCAACATCGCGGTGGTGGCCTTGGCGAATGGCTCGACGAGCAGCCTGAAGCTGACGGCGTTGGGCAAGACGACCACGCAGAGCGATGTGCCGTACGCCTTCTTCGGCGATCAGGGCTACGGCCACTACAACTCGTGGTACGCCACCAAGGGCAGCTACACCTTCACCGCCACCGCGTACTCCGCGGACAAGCTGGGCGGGACGAAGGGGAGCACCAAGTCGGTGACGATCACGTTCGCGTAAGTCACGTTCGCATGATTCGTACTGGGACTGGTCGTATCGTCCCATGCCGCCGCGACCCGGAGGGGTTCGCGGCGGTTTTTTTATGCGCCGAGATGGAACGGGCCGCCCTTCCCACGATTTACGCCGGATGCCGATTTCCCCGTATTTTTCCGCCGCTTTTTTCAGGGGCCGGCGATAGAAATGGAGTCGGCGGACGGGCTTGGGATGCGTCCGCGGGCTCTTTGGCAATTGGGGGAAGAACGGTTTGACGCAGCGGTGGGCGGGCTGGGTTGGCGGCGTGGTTTTGCGTGCGATAAGTGACATGGCGGTCTGGGCAAGGGCCGTCGCACTGGCGCCGAGGTCAAAACGCGGGTCGGCCGTGGCCGGGCCGGGGGTTAGGCCGATTTCGAAAAAAGAAAATGGCAGGAACGGCCCGAGGGTGTTTTTGGCGACTTACGAACGGGCGGACAGGTTTGCTGGCGGGCGCGAAGAGCGTGCTTGATTGTTGCCCTGTCACCCGCCACACTCGCGGTGCTTGGAACAGTCACTGAAAAATCGTCTGACGTATGGCCCGCTGATGTTGGGCGGGCTTTTTCTGCTGCTTTGGATCGACTACGCGGCCCAGCAATGGACGCTCCCCTACGTGCACGTGGCGGGCCGTGCGGTGGGGATCGGGGGGATCGGGCTGCTGCTGTTGCTGATGGCGATCCTTCCGCTGGCGACCTACGAATTGGCCGCCCTCTTCGCGGCGGAGAAGGTTCGGCCGTATCGCACGCTGTCGAGCATCGGGTCGGCATTGCTGATTCTGCATGCGTTTTTCACGCAGTTCGATTTTTTCCGTCCGTACGGCACGAGTTCGCTGGCGTTCATCATCGTGTTCGTAATGCTGCTGGCGGCCTTCACGCGGGCGCTGGACAAGCAGACGCAGGAAGCGATCCACCACATGGCCGGCACGCTGCTAGCGACGCTGTACCTGGGGGGGCTGGCGTGGTTCTTGATGTCGATCCGCGTGAAAATCGCCGTGAACCATCACGGGGCGATCAAGTTTCAGGGGACGACGATGAAAATCGTGCTGATCCTGCTGTGCGTGAAATTCACGGACATCGGCGCGTATTTTGGCGGGCGGGCGCTGGGGCGGCGGAAGCTGATCCCCTGGCTGAGCCCGGGCAAGACCTGGGAAGGCCTGGTCTGCGGCATGATGACGGCGGGCGCGATCGGGGCGGGGCTTTCTCCGTTCATCCGCGAACTGAACTGGCCGCGCGGAATCGTGTTCGGGATCGTGATCGGCGGGATCGGGCAATTGGGCGACCTGCTGGAATCGCTGATGAAGCGCGACGCCGAGGTTAAAGACAGCGGCAAGCTGATCCCGGGCTTTGGCGGGGTGCTGGATGTGATCGATTCTCCCCTACTGGCGGCGCCGTTTGCGTATCTGATGTTCGGGCTGCTGTAGGCGGTGAATTTTTCAATCGTCCGCGGGCGGCGACACTCGCACGCCGGATCGCTCATATTCGGCGATCCGATACTGCAGGGTGCGACGACTGATGCCCAGCGCCTTGGCCGTGAGCGTGCGGTTGCCCTGGTGTTGATCGAGCAGGGACAGGATGTGCTGACGTTCCAGGTCTTCCAGCGTGACGGGCGACGCGTGCGGCAAGGGCAACGGGGGCGGATCGAGCACGGGCAACGGGGGCGCGAGCCGCTTGCGGGCGCGATCGAGGGCTTGTTCCAGTTCCCCCAGCCGACAGGGCTTCGTTAAAAAAGCGACCACTCCCAGTTCGATCGCCCGCTGGGCATGCGGCAGGTCGCCGAAGCCGGTGAGGATGATGGCCGGAGCGTCGATGCGGTCGGCTCGCAGGGCTTGGAGAATTTCCAGACCCGAGGCGCCGGGGAGATTGAGATCGAGCAGGAGGATGTCGACCGGTTCTTCCCGTGCGAGGCGCAAGGCGCGCTCGCCGGTGGCGGCCTCCAGGGGCAGGCAGTCCCAGCTGCGCAGGGCTTCGCTCAGCAGCTCGCGCAGGCGAGGTTCGTCATCGATGATGAGGACGCGCGGCATCACCCCGGGAGAGTTTCGCCGATCGGCCAGCGAACGACAAATCGACTGCCCCGCCCGGGCCCGTCGCTGGAGGCCTGGAGCGTTCCGCCGTGGGCTTCGACGATGGCTTTGGAGATCGCCAGACCCAGGCCGGTGCCTCGCTGCTCGCCGCGGGGGGTCGAATAAAATGGCTCAAACAGCCGCGGCAATTCCGCAGGATCAATGCCCCGGCCATCGTCCTGCACGAGCAGTTCGCCCTCGCCCTGCAGCACCCCCACCCGCACCGCGATGCGGCCCTGCTCGGTGGTGAACTGGACGGCGTTGAGCAGCAGGTTCAGCAACACCTGGCGGACTTCCGCATCGTCGGCGGTGATGACGACGGGCTGAGTTTGCAGGTCAAACCGGCGCGATCCGACCGTGCCCAACCCCGCCAGCGCCGCGACCGCCTCGCGGGCCAATTCATCCAACCGAACGGGCCCCCGTTGCGTGGACGGGGCGCGGGACAGCAGCAGGAGCCGATCGATGATCCGCTTGCAGCGAAACGCCTCTTCAAGCACCACCCGCAGCGGCCGCTCCCACTCGGGCGCGCCGGGCTTGGCCAGCAGCAGCTCGAGTCGGCCGGTGATGATCGAGAGGTGATTGTTGATCTCATGCGCCACACCCGCGGCCATCAGCCCAATGCCGGCGAGGCGCTCCGATTGCACGAGGCTTCGCGTGGCCGCGTCGATCCGCTGGTTCAGTTGCTCGTACATCGCCCGCAGTTCGGCGGCCATGTGGTTGAAATCACGGGCGAGGGCGGCGAATTCGTCATCGGCTTCGGGCATCGTCAACGGGGGATCAAAGCCCCCCGCCGCCACGCGTCGGACGCCCGCGCTGAACGTCGTCAACGGCCGCATGACCGCCCGGAACTGTCGGCGGCCGATCACGAGGCTTGCCAGCACCGTCAGCATCGCGACGCCGATCATGAGCCAGACCGTTCGCTGCTGGCGCCGATCCCCCGACGCCTGGGCAGCCTTCACCTGGCCGCGAAGCGCATTGACGACCTCATTTAGTCGCGACACGGGAAGATCCAACGCAGCGGTCGAGTGCGGCGTGTTGAACGCGTCGGCCGCATCACGCAGCGCGTGGACCGTTTCATCGATCAGGGCCGGGTCGATCGAGAGCAGCGCCTGCTGCTGCGTGAACATCTCCAGTGCCCGGCGGACTTCCAGCCGAGCACGCGGCGGGTCGGGGAAATCAGACGACATCGCCAACCGGGCCGACTGCAGATGAAAACCCACCTGGTACACCTGCCGGAGCCGTTCGTAATGATCCAGCGCCAACGAATAATCCTGACGCAATCCCATCAGCCCCCACACCCCCACGGCCGCTGTCACAAGCAGGCAGAGCAGGAGCGAGGCGAGTTGGAGCGTCAATCGGCGGCCGAGCGTCATCGGGCTTGGATCGTAACCGCTGGCCGGGTATATTCACCCGACTCACGGGCCTGTAGCTCAATTGGGAGAGCACTGCCTTTGCAAGGCAGGGGTTGCAAGTTCGAGCCTTGTCAGGTCCATCGCAGAGCCCCGGCCGCTGGGTCGGGGCTTTTGCTTGCGCGGCGCCGGTCGCGCGTCGCGTCGCGTTCGATCCCGATTCAGCGGAGCGAAGTTCAACAAAATTCCATTGTCGCCCGGGCGGGGCCCGGTAGGATGGTGCACCTCGCGGACGCTTGGCTGGGGGGCGTTCGGGGTCTTGACCATCCCTGCAATTTATTCATTGAGAATCGCACCATGAAGCACGCATCGAGCGTTGGGGCCGAGTTTTGTCGGGCGGCGAGTGTTGGATCGATCGGGCTGGAAGCGTTGGAATCGCGCCGGCTGTTGTCGGTTTCGCCGGGGGTTGCGGCTCGGCCCGTCACCGTGATCGGCCCGAGCGCCGGTCTGACGGCTGCCGCGGCGACGCCATCGTTCACACACCTGGAAACCGATGCCCAGGACCCCAACGACACCTCGAACACCAACGCCGCCCGCAACACCGCGATCAAGATTTACATCCAGCCGTCCGATGCGGGGGGCGGCATCGATGCGTCGCACCTGTTGCGCAATGCCGTGCAGATCACCGACCTGACGCACAATGTCGTCTGGAACATCGGCAGCAGCACCAACAACATCACGACGCTGCTGCGCAAGGTGAACACGTCGGGCGCGGGCGATGTGCTGGTGCTTGTGCCGAATGGGCT
>JBQCCH010000128.1:0-7240 GCA_051962375.1 Tepidisphaeraceae bacterium | reverse complement strand
TCCATCAGCGGCCTGTTCTGGGGCGATTCCAACGCCAACGGCGCAATCGACGCCGGCGAACCCATGGCTGCAGCACGGACCGCTTTCATCGATACGAACGGCAACGGAAAACTCGACAGCGGCGAGACCAGCGCGACCACCGATTCCACCGGCCGCTACACGTTCACGAATCTCAGCGCCGGCTCGTACAAGATCGGCCGGGTCGTCCCGAGCGGCTACAAGATCAGCAACTCCACGTCGGCCGACCTCAGCGTGGTGCTCGCCAGCGGACAAAAAATCACCAACGCCGACATCGGCAGCATCACGAATTCGCAAACCCCCACCGGCTCGGGCAACACGCCCGCCGGCACGCCGACGCCCACGCCCTCGCCCACGCCGACACCGACGCCCACGCCCACGCCGACTTCCACCGTCGGCTCGAGCATTCCGGTCAACAGCAGCGCCGCCAAGCCGAAGCCGGTGATCAGCCTGATCTCCAAAAACATCACGGCCGGCGAATCGGTCTTCGTCAACGGGCTCAGCACGACGGTCGGCGCCGGCTCGATCGACACCGCCCGGCTGGAATGGAACTTCGGCGATGCATCGGGCAAATACAATTCGCTCGTCGGCTTCAGCGCGGGCCACGTGTACGACAAGCCCGGCGCTTACACCCTCACGCTCAAGGTTTGGAATCAGAACAACGGCTTTGCGCAAACCTCGGTGACGATCAATGTCGCCGCCTCCCGGCGGACGCAGATCTATGTCTCCGCGGCAGGCAGTGACAGCAACAGCGGCTCGTCCGCCAGCTCGCCGGTGAAGACTTTCGCCCGAGCCACCCAGCTCATCGCGGGCAAGTCCGATGTTGAAGTGCTCTTCCGCGCCGGCGACACGTTCAGCGCCACCAGCCAGATGTCGCTCGACGGCGCGAACGTGCACGTCACGAGCTACGGCAGCGGCAACAAGCCGATCATCCGTTATGACGGCGGCCTGACCGGCAACAACATCTTCTACATCGGCGGCGGTGCCACCGGGGCCACCATCGAAAACCTCACCATCGACAGCAAGTACACCGCCGCCAATCAATACAGCGGCATGCCCTTCGCCGTCTTCGTCGCGGGCGAAGCTTCCACCATCCGCAACCTCACGTTCCTCAATGTCGGCTACGGCGTGCAAACCAACACCCAGCCGGACGGCGTGATGGTCCAGGGGTGCGATTCCCCCTCCACCAGCGGCATTCGCGCTTACCTCGTCTGGGGCCAGGGGACCGACTTTGTGGTCCTGGGCAATCGCGTCGTCAACAGCACCAACGAACACTGCATCCGCGTGTGGGATGTCGATCGCATGCTGATCGCCTACAACGATCTGGACAACCCGCAGGCGCATATCTTTGAAACCAGCAAAACCTGCCTGAATGTCCAGGGCGGCAGCTACATCTCGATCGAAAACAACACGCTCCGCGGCCCGCGCATGCAGGTCGGCCCGCTCGGCGGGGCCGACGGCATCAACTTCAAGAGCATGCGCCTCCACGACGTCATCATCGAAAACAACCTCGTCCTCAATACGACGATGGAAATCGATCACGGCCTGTCGAACGTCTACTTCCGCAACAACGTCTTCAACTACAACAATGAAGTGGCCATGGAAGTGGAAGGGTACAACGCCCAGTACGCCCGCGGCGTGACCAACCTGAACGTGATCAACAACACGTTCATCAACAACGGCACGACGGGCCGGCTCATGACCGTGGAAGGACCGGTCTCGGGCATCACCCTGGTGAACAACATCTACCAGGCCCCCAGCATGGCCGTCGGCAGCTATGGAACGTCGGCCATCTATGACATGGAAAGCTCGCTCAAGAGCTTCACCACCATCAGCAACAATGTCTGGCCGGTGCCGACCGTGAACAAGTGGATTCGCGACAACACCCCGGCCGGAACCGCGTTCGCCATCATCGGCAGCGACCTGAACAACCTCAGCAACTACTACGACATCAGCCGCTGGAACGCCCTGAGCCAGGTCGGCACCGACCTGCAGCAGGATGTGACCGTCGGCAGCAGCAGCTTTAGCCCGAACAGCACGGCCCTGCTCAGCGGCGGCGAACGCTGGGCCGGCGTCTTCACCGACTACGCCGGCCACCCCCGCCCCCTCACCGGCGGCTGGAGCATCGGCGCGATCGAAGCCTAAGCCAACCGATCACGCCCCAAAAACGCGTAAGCCCTCGCCCAAAGAAAAACCAAAACGCCCCGGCCATCCCGGCCGGGGCTTTTCTTTTTTCGACGATCAGCGGCAGATCACTCTAATTCGTCGGCACACGCGACAGCGTAGTCAACGTCGGCTGCGCGGCCGTGGCGCCGGATCGATCCACCACAATCGCAGCCCGGCGTTGGACGACCAGTTTCGGATGATCTGTCCCCGCGTCACGCCATCCCTGAACCAACGCGTAGATCGTGAACGTATCCGAACGAGTCGTGATCAGATTGGAAACCCGATTCATCAACAAGGTCTGTTCCTCAAAATCAAATCGCACCCCATCGGCGGTGGCATTGCTCGGCGAATAATCGCCGTCGGCCTGCGTCGGATCACCCGCGAGTAGAATCTGGGTTTGCATGTCACGAATCAGCGGCACTTTATACAGGTCAAAAAGTGTCACGAACGGCTTGGCGGCATGCGTCATCAGCACGCCGCTCCCGGTAGCGTTCGAATAATTTCCATCTCGATATTGCACAATCGCGCGAGCAATTTCTTCGTTGTCGTTGACCCCATTCGTGCCGGCTGAGATGGTCGGGGGATAGACATTGAAATTGACCTTGTAATTATCGCCCGGCGGCAGCCAGGGAATCATCGCCAAGACTTTTTCTGGCGCCGTGTTGATATTGATCTGCCCCTGAACGCCGACCGTGTTTTCACCGTCGTCGTCAGTGGTGTAATAGGCTGTCGAAGCGCCTCCGGAAACGATATTGCTGTGATTCCCCGGCTGCGAGGAACTTGTCCCCGCCGACATATTGGACACCGGATTCCTCACCAGAGGCAGCCAATTTGCCGACACCATTGGCGCGTTTGCCAGCACGTAGGGATAGGTCGGTGATTGCACCCCCGTATTAATCGTGGGCGGCGGATCGGTCGTTTGTGAATCATTGGCTAGGCAAACATAGACGTGCTGACCGAATTGGACGGTGTCTCCCTTCACATAGGAAATGCCCGGACGCCATTTCGGCTGCGTGGGGTAATTCGCGATGTAGTCATCTTGCGGCGCATGAATCGTGAAATAGTTCCAGAGCGCGTTGGCCCACGCATAGCGGTTAACTCGACAATTCGCAGGCGCTACACCGCTGGGAAGCGGTCGACTGTCATCATCGACAACGTCGTCGCGATATCGCGTGACATCGGCGGAGAATGCGGTGTCGTTGTCCGGCGAATAGGTAGGCGTCGGGCTTGCCCCATCCGAGGTTTCGATCGCCGGACTGCCGTTCGTTGCCGAGCCGGCAGCGGTGCCATAACTCGGGCGCAGCGGCACAAACCGCCCGATCTGTTCGCGCGATTGCACACCGGTATCAGGAGTGCCGGCGTAATCCGGATTGTCATACGTATCCGTATCCTCCGCCAACGCGGCATCCATCGTGACGGGATTCACTTCCAGCAGCGTGCTGGCGCCCGCCGTTGCGGGTGCGGCCACCGCATAGGCCTCGGTTTGAATGGTGTAGCTGCCGATGAATGGCGTATCCAACAAATCGCCAGCCCGGCGGAACCCCCCGAACGGGTATTTGTTCACGCCCGCGGCGCCCGAAGGATCATGCAGAGGATTATCGCCCGGCCAGCTCGCCGCGTTCAGCTGGATGGCAAACACATCGGGATAAGTCGCCGTCGACGCGGTGAGCGTTGGATCGGTGATCAACGTCGGTGCGGGTGTCGGCGCAGTCGTTGTCCAGGGATCAGGCTCACCCGCGCCCGGGTCAAAGCCGAGGCCGCTTGCCGAACTCCCCACCTGCGTGCCTTGCTGTCGGGGATAGGGATCGGTGCTCGACATCAACGACTGGTTCGCATCATACCGGCCGGGATAGACAAATTTCCACGCATTGGTTGCGCCCCCGCAGGCTCGAACGTAATGCCACGCATACGCGCGTGTCCGAGCAATGCCGGTGGTCGCACCCACGTAATTGAGTCCCGTGAAGTCGTACGAATCCAGCGGGGCCATCAGGTTATTGACATTGGTGCTGCTGGCGCCCGGCTCCACCGCCGACGCCTGGTCGTTGACGTATTCCAAGGGTGTTGCTGGCGTTGCGGTACTGTCCGGCGGCGTCGCCCCGAGCGGACGCATCAGGACAAGTTCACGGTCGAAGACGACCGTCTCAAGAAACGGGACGAATGCGACATTCACGGACGGCGTCGTTGCCGGCGGCGTGACAACAGGCGAGATTTCGCCGGTCGCCGGCAAGATCCCAGAACTGGTCGAGCGGTGCCCCGCCGCGTTCGGATCCGTGCTGCCGGCGGCTGAATAATTCTCCAACACCAGCGTGCCTCGCGCCGGAACCACCCATGCGGGCAACGGCGCACCGTTTACGTTGCTGACGGCCGTGCTAAGCAGCACCTGGTCATTTTCGCCCACGGGTGCTCCGGTCGGCTCAGGCAAAACCTGCATGTCCGGATATTGAGTCGCGACACCGACGGGCGCAGCCAAATCATGCGACCGCCGCAATCCGACCAGCCGGCAATATTGCAGGCTGATGGGAAACGAATAGGGGTTGTAAAGCTTGATCGCGACATACCCCGCCTTATTAAGAACGCCTTCAGTCGCGGTCGTGTCCGTGTTGACATAGACCTCTGTGATATACGGCTGCGGCTTCAACCCGAAGATATGCGCGACCACGTTCAGCGGACTGGCTGCGGTGTAGGTGGTCGCGGCGCCTGCGCCGGGCGGCGTGAATGTGCCGGTGATCTTCAGCGGCACGTTATGCGGCACCAGACGAGCATTGACGCAGTTTTGCCCGTCTGGAGCGAACGTCCCGCCCGCTGCGTTGTAGCTGCTGTCGCGAAGCGATTCGAGGTTCGCCGCGGCGATTGCCGAACGCAGCAGCAAGACTTGGTCGGCCGGCATGTGGGGGGTGTTCTGATCCCAATAACCGGTGGTTGATACCGCGGAGCGATCCGGTGCGGCACGGAGGACCGATCGGAACATTCGAAGCGGATGCTGCTCGGGATCATTGGTTTTCCCATTCACCACCGACGCCTGCCCTGCAGGATCGGTTTTGGCAACCGACGTGTTGCTGACGAAGTTGGGAACGAAGCCCATCCCCACATAGGGGTCGTTGTAGTAATACCCTTGCGCGGCATACGCATTTGCCGCCGCTGAAAACGCTACCGGGCTCGTCGCGTCGCGTTGGGTTTGGGCCGCCTTGTAAAAATTCGTGAACGGTGTGCCCGCATCATCTGCCGCGCCCGTGAAGCCTGTCTGAGCCATGACGTTGAAGAAGCCGTAAAACAGCTCCTCAAAGCGGGCGGTGTTGATCGAGATTCTGGGATTTACCTGCGTCGATCCAGCGGCCGCCGTGAAGACATTGTTGGGCACCGCCATCGGGACGGTCGGATTCGCGGGCGGGTAAGCGGCTATCGCGTGGCTGGACCAATCCGCGGCGGTGGCATTGAATAGCAAGGCCGGCGGCGCGACGCTCTCACCCACCTGATTGTTGACCGCGCTATAGCCCGTCAGGAGCGTGCGACGATTCATGTAGGACGCGGGGGTCGCAGGGTTTTCAGCATAGAAATCGAAGTTCTGCTTAAACCAGCTGTCCACGCCGGTGTACGGCTGCGTCGGGCTCGCACCTGCCGGCGAGTTCAGCACGGAGGTCTGCAGGGCTTCAATCAACTTGTTGCTGGCGTCCGCCGTGTTGGGGATCGAAAAACGACTGACCAACGACAGGCTGTCGCTGAACAGCGATCGTCCCATCGTCGGGCCGGCAGAACTTGTGTACCCGGGATTCCCGAGTCGCAGTGCCAATTGGTTTTGCAGCGCCTCGCCGATCGAAACGAATTGGAAATCCGAGCGCGCCAGTCCGCTGACGTCATCCCCCGGCTTGGGATCGCTGCTGTTCCCGGCGACGCCTGCAGGCACACTGCCGGCGGCAATGTTGAACCGGTAAGCGTTCAACTGGTTGAATTCATTGACCGACCCGGAACTCATGTTGATGTAGGCCGTGGATGACGGGGAAGTCAGGGACGCGTTGTAGGACCGGAGCAGTTCCGCCAAGCCGACATTTGCTTCGAATGCACCGGCGTAGTTCTCGCCCGAGAGGTAGCGGCCGGAGCCGTCACCGGCAAAGTCCCAATCGCGCGAGCTCGCCGAGTTCAAGTTGATGGCCGAATTATTGTCGATGATTCGGACGGCACCGTAATAGGTCAGCCCAGCGAGCTGGCCGATCGGGATCTCAAATAACCCTGAGTCGGCAATGCCATCGCCATCGGCGTCGGCGGCCAGGAATGGTGTCGTCGGGTAGACCGGCGGTGCGCCCGCGGCCGCGATGTTCACGCGAAATGCCGGATAGCTCTCGCCGCCGATCGAAACGAACGTCGGAAGGACCTGGTTGTGAGTTGAGTAGCTGAGTTGGGTCAGGCTTGCTGGCACGTAGGGCGTTGTGAACGTCGCATTGCCCAGCACGGGTGAGCTGACGCTGGTCCACCATGCCGGATTGGTGCCCGAGTTGAGTGACGTGCCGGCGAACGCTCCGAACTGATCGACGGTTGTGGGAATGCGGCTCGCGAGCCAGTCGTCCGTTGTCACGCCCGCTGCGGTACTGCTGCCATAGGTGATGGCGTCGTAGTTTTCCGTAAGCGTTCCGCCGGGCACCGATTCGTCACCGATGATTTTGCCCTTGGCGGCGTTGACCACCCCTTCCAGGAGCAGGTCAACCTGCGTGTTGTTGGCGTTTTGCTGGGTGGAGGTGCGATCGCTGCGGCTGGTGCCGAGGAAGGCGGTCGCGATGATCGCCAGCAGCAGCAGGATGCCGACCACGAAGATCAGGATCGAGCCGCGGCGATCCCGGGCGGCGGTGCGCGATGCGTCGCTCGGCCGGGAGGGGCGGCCGGGCTGGGTCGGGGCGAGGGGCGAAATCGTATCCATGGTCAAACCTCTCACAAACAATCCGAATTCCTCGAATGAAGCCGATTCGCAGCGTCGTCCGCTGAATCAGCCGTTCGACTTTCCGTCGAGCGGCGAACCTTCTGCCGTTGCCGGTTCAACCGTCTTTCCTGAAACGGCCGAGGTCACTCG
>JBQCCH010000127.1:0-12405 GCA_051962375.1 Tepidisphaeraceae bacterium | reverse complement strand
AGCGTCGCCACCGTGGTGAAGATGATGATCAGGTTCGAGCCGAACCAGTCATCTTCCTGCCCCTTGTCCAGCACGTATTCCAGGCACCCGAACCCGATCGCCACCAGGCTGATGCCCACCGTGTCGACGCGCATCCGCCCGCGTTCCTTGTCCTTCTTGCGCTCTTCCGTGAATTCCGGCGGATCGTGCACCAGGCGCGAGGTGAGCATCAACGACAGAATGCCCACCGGCAGGTTGATGAAAAAGCACCACCGCCAGCTGAATGAATCCGTCAGCCACCCCCCGAACGTCGGCCCGATCGCCGGCGCTGCCACGATCGCGATGCTGTACACCGCAAATGCCGTCGCGCGGCGCGCGGGCGGAAAGGTGTCCACGAGGATCGCCTGTTCCGATGGCGCTAATCCCCCGCCGCCGATCCCCTGGAACACGCGGAACACGATCAACCACCCCAGGCTCGGCGCTAATCCGCACAGCAGCGAACTCACCGTGAACAGGGCCACGCACGTCATGTAATAATTTTTTCGTCCGAACACCCGGCTCAGCCATGCGCTCAGCGGCAGCACCACCGCGTTGGCCACCAGATAGCTGCTCAGCACCCAAGTGCTTTCCTCCTGACTCGCCGCCACGCTCCCGGCGATGTGCGGCAAGGCGACATTCGCAATGCTGGTGTCCAGCAGTTCCATGAACGTCGCCAACGTCACCGTCAACGCCGTCATCCAAAGCAGCAGGCTCGATTTTTCGTGAGGTTGCGCAGCGACGTTGGCAGCCATAAGCGTGGATTCGATAACGGGGTCACAGCCGCATCACTGCGCAGCCGCTTTGTCCAGGAGGTCGTTCAGCTCGCGCAAATCAAGTTGCTGCGTCGCCGGACTCAGATCGGCCGGCAGATGCGCCCGAATGCCCCGCAACAGCAGCCGCGCCAACGGTTCCGAGCCGAAAATCCCCACGTCGATCCGGATCGCGCACACCCGGGCCGTCATCGAATGAATTTCGATCGTGATCTCATCGTCATGATCGTCGGCGATCGTGAACGTGTGCGATTCGTTGTCAAATTGGTCGGCCGTGAACCGGAAATGCAGTTGCTCGACCGTCTGGCGAACCGCCACTTCGCATTGCCCGAGCTTCGCATGCTCCACCGAATCCAGCTTGCCCAGGCTGAACACTTCCGAGCCCGTGCCGATGATGCTCGACGACACATCCGCCACCGTTCCCAACGCCGCCAGCGGCAGCGCGGCACAGCCGCTCAGCATCACCATCAAAGCCACCGCGATTCCGCCCCGGGTTGCCAGACGCCGCACGTAAGTCATGCCCACATCGTAGGCCCCTACGTCCGCATTGGCGCACTGCCGTTTTCCCGGCCGGCGCTGGGTTAAAACAGCACCGGCTTTTTCAGCGCCCGGCGGATCACCTGAATCTGCCCCATGTGCATCCCCGTGTGCAGCGGGCCCATCAGCACCAGTTCGCCGAGCGTCGGCGCGAAATTTTTGAACATGTCCGGCGACGCCGCCCCAAGGTCGATGCCCCCCTTCACGGCGGCGATCGTTGCATCCGCGCACGCTTCATACAGCCGAATCAATTCTGCCTTCGACGGGAAACGCTTCGGGTCATCGCTCGCTGCGGCTTCGGCGCCCTGCGTCTGGTCAAAATGCTCGGGCAGCGCAAATGTCGAGGCCGGGTCCAGCGCCTTGACCGTCAGATGTCCGTAGTAAACCAGGTGTGCCAATTGCCAGGCCGCATGATTCGCGTTCGGCACCGGACGCACCAACAGATCCGCGTCCGAAAAATCCGCCAGGTGGCGGTTCACCATATGCTTGGCGCGGGTCAGCAAATTCACGAGCACATCCGCCTGAATCATCGTTCGTCTCCGGTAAGGTCTTCACAGGATAGACGAATCGACCGCGGATGCGAATCGCCCGCTACTCGCGTTTTCCGGCCGGCCGGGCGACGGGGTAGTATTCACCCTTGTAGTCTTCGTCGGTCGGCTTGGGCGCCGTCGCGGCGGGCGCGTTTTCCAGCGGCGCATTGGGCAATTCGCGAATCGCCTGCTCCTGCTTGGCGACTTCCGCCGCACTGGCCGGCTCCGCGGGTTTGCTGTCGCCGATCGTCATGCCCGCGACATTCGATTCCAGCGCCGCATTCAGCGCATCCAGCTTGCCGCGATCTTCTTCCGAAACTGCCGCTCGTGTCGGAATGGGGATGTCTTCGCTCGAGCTGCTCACCCGCGACAGATCGATTCCCGCATCCACTTCCTCCGGCGCTCCCAGCCCGGCCCGCACCAGGGCGCGCAACAGCATCGGCCACAGCACGCCGATCACCAGCACGCTGCCGCCGATGCACAGCAGATACATCGTCCGCGGCACCTGCCACCAACGCGTGCCGTAGTCGAGCGCAGGAATGTCCTTTTTCTTTTCCGCCAGAAAATCCAGGATGCTGTAATCCGGCCGCGGCGCACGGGTGTAAAACGGAACACCGGCATAAAACCGCCATTGCCGCACCGGCTCCCACGTGCCGGTCGTTTTTTTCTTCTGCAATTCCCAAAACGTCACCGCGTTCACCACGTGCCCGGCCGCATCCTTCATCGCGGGGCTGACGCGGATATCGGTGACGATCGGCTTGCCCTGGTCCGTCCGAAACTGCAATTTTCGGATAAACTGCCCCGGCGAAACGGATTGGATCGACGCATCGTCCACGTCCTGCATGTTGAAAACGAACCCCAGCAGGCCGCCCACGACGATTGCCACCGCCATCCATTGCCACCATCGCCAGCGTTGAAATGCCATCACATACCTTCCTTCCGTTACTACCATGAACGGGATCGGCGGTTGATTCTTTCATCGAACGTGCGAAAAAATATGTCGTTGAAACACCACCTGCCCATCTCGGCCACGCGCCTGGCGTTGATCATGAGCCCCCTTCTTCTGCTGGGCGGCTGCGTTTCTTATCAATTTGATGTCACTACGCCCGATGGCGGCGCGTTGCAGGTGATGAAGGACCAGGACCTGGTGATCCCCGCCGACCCGGTCCGGCTGCGATTGCGACAAGTCGAGAGCCGCTGCGTGCTTATCATCGATAACCCGGGCAATGATCCGGTCACCCTCGATGGCTCAGCCAGCACGATCGTCGATCCCACCGGGCAATCCCGCCCGATGGCGACGCAACTGATCGCCCCCGGTTCCTACATCAAGCTGATCCTGCCCCCGTTTCACCCTTACGACCCGCGCGGCCCGCGGGTGACCTTCGGCTTCGGCATGTTCGTGGATGCCCAGCCCGAGCGGCAGGCGACCTATCTCGATATCGACCCGACCGGCCAGGACGACTGGGATTGGCCCGGCGAAGGCACCGTGCGCCTGATCCTGTCGCTGAAGGTCAAAGACCAGACCTCGCACCACGAGATCACGCTGCGCAAGATCAAAACCTGACCGCCGGAAACGTCACGCCGGCCGGTTCCGCTCTCCGGTTTTATGATTCGTCGGCGGATTATGATTCGCCGACGCTTTTATGATTCGTCGGCGCGGTCGTTTTTTTGCGCAGCTCGAGCGCCATTTCAAATCGCCCGCCCGAGATCGGCCGGGTGCGCACGATTTCCGCGGCGTGCCGGCGGCCCGGTTGGTTCTCGAATTCGATCCGACACTGCTGCCCCACGCGCAAGCTTTGCCGGAGCAAAAACGAAATGCCGCTCAACGACTGATCGCGCGTCAGGATGTCGTGCGTTTCGCCGGCGCCCATGCCGTCGACGATCGTGAGCTTCGCCCGCATTTGAACGGGCCCGCGCAAGGAGTGACGGCGATCACTGAGCGAAAGACGAATCGCATCGCGAATGACTGGTGCTGGCATATCAAATCACTTGGGCATCCAAGCCCCGAGGCGCGGCACTCCGGCCGCCTGCTTCCTGATGTCATGGCACACGGGGGTTCGAAATCGTTCCCTGGAACCGATTTCTAAAGAGGAAGGAAATCCCCGGCGGCCGATCACGGGATCGACGCGCGGCATCGTGCAAGAAGCGGTGCGAATTTGCAAGCGGCGTCGATCCCCTTCAACAGGGCATTTCGCCGCTACCCCAGCAGGCGGGCCAAAAGCTCCACCGGGTGGACCGCCTGCCGCCCCGTGCCGTCGTGGATCTGGTGACGACAGCTCGTCCCCGGCGCGACGATGATCGCCCCTTCGTCACTCGCGCGAACCGGCCCAAAGACGCTGAGTTCGCCGATCCGCATCGACAGCTCGTATTTATCCGCCTCATACCCGAACGACCCTGCCATGCCGCAGCAGCCGCTGGGGAGCACCTTCAACCGGTCCCCCACCAGCCGCCGCAGGATGGCCGCCGTCGTTTCATCCCCCCACAGGGCTTTCTGATGGCAATGCCCGTGCAGGATCACCGCCGGGCCCGAGGAGATTTGCCCCGGCACCGGCTCGGGGTGCTCGGCCCAGTATTTCTCGACGAATTCCTCGACGAGAAACGACTTGGCCGCCAACTGCCGGCGCAACGCCAGCGGCGTCTGCAGCTTCAGCGTCAGCCAGTCGTCCTTGAACGACGCCAGACACGACGGCTCCGCCACCACGATCGCGCGCACGTTCGGATCGGTGATGAACGGCCGCAGCTGCTTGAGCGTCGCATCGGCCGTTGAAATCGCCTCGGCGAGCATGCCTTTGGACATCATCGCCCGGCCGCAGCAGCCGGCATTCGGGACGACGACTTCATATCCCAGCCGCTCCAGCACCCGAATCGCCGCCACGCCCACGTGCGAATCGTTGAAGGCCGTAAAGCAGTCCCCGAACATCACCACCCGCGGCCGCCCCGACGGCGCGGCCGGCTGCCGCCGCAACTGCCGATAGAGCGATCGCGAAAATCGCGGCAACGACCGCTGCGGCGCGATCTTGAGCCAGCGATTCAACAGCCCGCGAATCACCGGCGATTCCTGCACCGCATTGGCCAGCCGCGGGAATGTTGAGCCCCACGCGTTGAGCTTGCGCACATGGCCGAACACCCGCGCCCGCAAAGGTACGCCGCGCCACGCAAACCGCTGGGCGGTGTATTCGGCCTTCAGGCGGGCAATGTCGACGTTGCTCGGGCACTCGCTCTTGCACGCCTTGCAGGACAAACACAGGTCGAGCGTTTCGATCGTGCCGGCGTCATTGAAATCGGGCTGGCCGTCCCCGCCGCGCGTGAACTGCCCGGTGATCGCCAGCCGCAACGCATTCCCGCGGCCGCGCGTGCTGTGACGTTCGTCGAGCGTGGCGCGATAACTCGGGCACATCGTCCCGCCGGCGGTCTTTCGGCAGAAGCCGGCGCCGTTGCACATCTCCACCGCGCCGTGAAAACTTTCCTGGTCGGCGTAGTCGTAAAACGTGTCGATTTCGGTGAGCCGCTCGGCATCCACCCGAAGATTGCCCACGATCGACCGCACCGGGCCCGGGTCGGCGATCATGCCCGGGTTCAGGATGCCGTTCGGATCGAACACCTGCTTGATCTGGCGGAAACAATCCATCAACTCCGGGCCGAACACCGTTTCCAGCAGCGGCCCGCGGACGCGCCCGTCGCCGTGCTCGCCCGAAATCACGCCGCCGCATTCCCGCGCCAAGGCGGCCACGTCCTGCGCGATCGCCAGCATGCGCTCTCGGTCGGCGGCGTCATGCACATCGATCATCGGCCGAACGTGCAGCACGCCCACGCCCGCATGCGCGTAGTAGGCCGCCCGCGTTCCGTGCCGCTGGACGATGGCCTTAAAGTCCCGCACAAATCTCGGCAGCGCTTCGACAGGGATGGAATTGTCTTCCACGAACGTCTGCGGCTTGCGCGTCGTCGAAAGCCCGTGCAGCAGCGGCTCGCCTGCCTTGCGCAGCGCCCAGGCGCGCGACATCGAGGCCACGTCCGTATACCGCCGAACGACCGGATTGCCCGGCAATTCGTCCAGCCCGGCGAAGCCGTTCGCGATGGCGTCGCCCGCGTCCTCATTCTGGTATTCCGCATAAAGCACCGCGCGCGGCAGCGCGCCGTCGATCGGCGCGACCACATCCAGATACGTGCGGCATTCGGCGTTGTTGGCGGCGGCCGCCAGCACTTCTTCGTCGAGTAGTTCCACCGCGATCGCGCCGGTGCGCAGAATGTCGGAGACGCGATCAATCGCCGCTTCCAGCGTGGCGAACGACAGGATCGCCAAGCCCTTGGCGCGCGGGAGCGGGTGCAGCTTCAACTTCGCCGACAGCGTGACCGCCAGCGTCCCTTCGCTGCCGCACAGCAGGCCGATCAAATCCACGTCTTCCACCGCAACGCCGGCGTCGAGCTGGCTCAGCACGGTGTCGATGGCATATCCCGCGTTGCGGCGATTCAATTTCGGAAATCGCTCGCGAATCAAGGGCGCGAACTGCTGCGCGATCGACGCCACATGCCGGGCCAGCCGCCGGGCGACCGGCGACGTGCGCCCCGCGCCGGGCCCGATCCAGGCGGTCTCCCCGTTCGCCAACGCGATCTCAATGCCCGCCAGATTTTCGCTGGTGCGTCCGTAGCGGATGGATCTCGCCCCCGCCGCGTTATTGCCGATCGCACCGCCGATCGCGCATTGCGCGCTGGTGGCCGGGTCGGGTGCGAAGAATTTGGCGATCCCGCGCTGCCCCAGCCACCGGTTCACTTCATCGATCGACAGGCCGGGCTGCACGTGCAATGTCGATTGCTCGTCATCGATGGAGATGACCTCGCGGCACATCGCCGAAAAATCGCACACCACGCCGCGATTCACCCCCTGGCCCGCCAGGCTCGTCCCGCCGCCGCGCGGCAAGACCGCCAATCGGTGTTGGTCGCAGTAACGCAGCAGATTCAGGACATCCACCGCGTCGGCGGGCGTCACCACGCCCAGCGGCTTCACCTGGTAGAGCGATGCGTCGGTGGAGTAGAGCATGCGGTCGTGCTCCCCGAAACGAACCGCGCCTCGCAACAGCCGCTGAAGGTCCGTCGCAACCGCTTGAAGGTCGCCCGATGCATCCGGCACGCTCGATGGCAATACGTTGAGCCGCGTCATGGACCGGCGAGTTTAACAGAAAGCTGCAATCGGTCGATTTGGGCTCCCCCCTTTGGCACGGCTAGACTACGTCCATGCGAATCGACCGATGGCTCAGCGGCGTTTTCCTGGCAGTGGCGGTATTCGCGTCGATCGCGCGGGCGCAATGGTCGGCCGAGCTGGCGCGGGATTCCACGCCCGTGATTCGCTACGACGGCGCCCGCGTTTTTAAGTTCAATTACGTCGCGTGGGGCCCAAGCTGGAAATACGCGACCTTCAAGGCCGCGCTCGGCCATCACGATCCGGACGGGTACGCCTTCTCCGGCGACGTCGCCACGCTGGGCATCACCTTCAACGGCAAGGTCAAATTTGAAAACGACTCCCTCGTCTACGAATGGACGATGAAAACCACCAAGGCCAGCACCGGCAACATCGGCGGGGCCATCAACATGGACCTGCGGCTCGACAAATCGATCTTCGGCGTCGACGGCATCGGCAAAACCGAGATCGCCCCCGATGGCAACGGCCTTTCCTGGACGCCGATCCCGGGGCAAACGCTCAGCGTCACCTTCACTCAATTGGCACGCCCTTGCGCGTTCGAAAAAGGAAAACTCGACCAGGTTCGCGCCTGGATCATCCCCGCCGACCTGGAGCCGGGCGAGAAGACCATTCGCATGACGATCAAGCTCCCCGCCGGCGCGACATTCAAGGGCGTGCCCGCCAGTCGCTACGAAAACCCGAGCGACGACACCTGGCTCAGCAACACCCTGAACTGGAGCGAATCCCCGGTCGATCTGTCCTACCTGAATGACAAGCCGGCCGGCTCAAAGGGGTTCGTCAAAGCGCAGGGCGACCAGCTCGTTTTCGCCGACGGCACGCCCGCCCGATTCTGGGGCTGCAACCTGCAGGCGTTCGCCCTGTTCGACGCCACCGACGATGCCATCCAGCAGCAGGCCAAACGCATCGCCGCGCTCGGGTACAATCTCGTCCGCCTGCATCATCACGATTCCGCCGACTGGGTGACGCCCAATGTCTTCGCCAAAGACGCCACCGACACGCAGCACCTGGATGACAAAGCGCTTGATCGGCTCGATTACTGGGTCAAATGCCTGAAAGACAACGGCGTCTACGTCTGGCTCGACCTTCACGTCGGCCGGCCCTTCCGCCCGGGTGACAACATCCCCGGCTACACCTAACTGACCCTCAACACCATGACCGGCAATCGTCAGGCCAAGGGGTTCAATTACGTCAACGACCGCGTCACCGACCTCATGAAGGATTTCGCCAAGCAATACCTCACGCGTGAGAACCGCTACACCCACACCCGCTACGTCGACGAACCGGCCGTCATGGGGATCTTGATCACCAACGAAAACGACATCACCGATCATTACGGCAACAATTTCCTGCCCGACAAGCACAAGCCGCAGCACGCCAAATGGTTCGCCGCCCTGCAGAATCCGTTGATTAGCGAGCGCGGGCTCGATCCCAAGACCGCCTGGCAAACCTGGCTCCCCGGGCAATCGAAAGTGGTGCTGAACGACGTCCAATACAACTGGGGCCGCCGATTCGTGGATTATCTGCACTCGATCGGCGTGAAGGTTCCCATCGCCACCACCAATACCTGGGGCAGCGACCCGCTCTTTTCCCTGCCGGCCCTCACGGCGGGTGATGTGATCGACGTTCACACCTACGGCGAATCCGAATCCTTCAACAGCAATCCGCGGCACGATGATCTGTCCACGTTCTGGATCGCCGCCGCCCAAGTCGTCGGCAAGCCCGTCACCATCACCGAGTGGAACACGCCCTACCCCATGCGCGACCGATTCACCCAGCCGCTCTACGTCGCGGCGCAGGCGGCCTTTCAAGGCTGGGACGCGCCGATGATCTTCGGCTACCAGCAAGCGCCGATGGTACCGCAATCCAAGCTGTCGGAGTGGACCACCGCCAACGACCCGGCCCTCACCTCGCTCATGCCCGCCGCCGCCCTGATCTATCGCCGCGGCGATGTCGAGCCGGCGAAGAAAACCGTCGTCCTCTCACTCACGCCCGAGCAAATGCTGTACAAGGCGGTTTCACCGCAGACCTCGGCGGCGATCCGCACGGAGGCCGAGCAGCACAAGCTTGAAATCGCCATGCCCAAAACGCCGCTGCTCCCGTGGCTGCAGCCCACGCCCACGCCCGCCGGCGCTGAAGTCATCACCGACCCCGCCTATGACGCCCTGCCCAAGGGGGCAACGTCCGTCGAATCCGACACCGGCCAACTCAAGCGCGATTTCAACGATGGCATCTTCACGATCGACACCCCAAAAACGCAGGCGGCCATGGGCTGGATCGGCGGCAAGGACATTTCCCTCGGCGATGTCACGTTCAGCATCAAGACCGCCAAAGCCACCATCGTGCTGAGCTCGCTCGACGACCAGCCGCTGTCGACTTCGAAAAAAATGCTGCTCACCGTCGCCGCCCAGGCCGCCATGCCGCACAAAAAATCGCTCGGCATTCTCAGCGAGCCCGTGATCGGTTCGCTGAAGCTCAAGAACGATCCGATCAGCGCCGTCGCCCTGACGCCCGGCGGAAAAACCAGCCTCCCCCTGCCGATCGATCACGGCCTGATCCTGCTGCAGGGCAAGCTCAAGACGCAGTGGTTCATTCTGTCGCGGTAGTCGCTGCGTCGGCCCCTTGGCGTGGACGAACCGGCCAAAGCAAATAGAATTGCCCTATGGAATTCCGCACCTTTGGCAACACCGGCGTTTCGGTCTCCGTCATCTCGCTCGGCTGCTGGATCTTCGGCGTCGATTGGTGGGGCCACCGCACGCAGGAAGATTGCGATCGGCTTTGCTCCTTCAGCCTTGATCAAGGCGTCACCTATTTCGACAACGGCGACGCCTACGGCAACGGCCGGGCCGAAACGCTGTTCGGCAACTGGATGAAGTCCGCCCGGATCGATCGCTCGAAAATCCAGATCGGCGGAAAAGTCGGCTACGACTTCTACACCGACCCCGGCACCCCCGGCAGCCACAGCGAGCGCAAGCAGGATTTCTCCGCCGAGTTCGTCCGCAAGGCGCTGGAAGAATCGCTCAAGCGGCTGCAGACGGATTACATCGACCTTTACATGGCCCACAACATCAAGCGGCCGCAATTCCGCGACGACCTCTGGGCCGAGCTCGACAAGCAAAAGCAGGCCGGCAAGATCAAGGCCTGGGGCGTCTCGCTCGGGCCGGCGATCGGCTGGCGCGAAGAGGGGTTTGAGGCGATGATCGACCACGGCGCCCAGGCGGTGCAGACCGTCTTCAACCTGTTCGAGCAGCACCCGGGTCGCGAATTCTGCGAAGTCGCCATTTCCCAGAAGGCCGGCATCCTCGCCCGCGTGCACGACAACAGCTCCGTGCTCAAAGACGTCATCCGCGCCGACACCGTCATCGGCCGCGACGATCACCGCAAGTTCCGCGACCAGAATTGGAAAATCTACGGCGCGAAGAAAGTGGAACTCATCCGCAAATTTGCGGACAAGCACGGGATGACCATCCACGAGCTGGCCTGCAAGTGGCTCCTGCAGCAGCGCGGGCTCACGAGCATTACCGGCACGTTCCTGAACGAAAAGGAAGTGCAGGAAGCGGTGAACGCCGTCACCAAGCCGAATTTGTCGCACGAGGAATTGGCCGAGCTGTCGCAGGAATACGAGCGCGACTGGGGCCTGGGCGCCGAAGCGCACGCCTGCAACCTCAAGAGCAGCACCGACCTGAGCGGCCAAGTCCGCAGCGAGTACGTCGCGCCGCCGGTGTTGCTGGCGTAAGAACGGCAGGTGCGGATCCCTGCTGCGGGTCTTCAAACTTTGATCGATGGTGAGAAGTGCTGCGCTACGTCGTCCTTCATCACACCGGGTGCGCTACGCCCCACTATGACCTGATGCTGGAGCAGGATGCCGATGGGCCCCTGGCCACTTGGCGGCTGCCCCATTGGCCGCCGCTCGCGGGCGATGCGTTCGAGCCGATCGCGCCCCACCGCCGCGCGTTCCTGGAGTACGAAGGGCCGCTCACCCGTGACCGGGGCCGGGTTGCCCGCGTGGCGGCCGGGCGGTATGACAGGATCGATTCGACCGAGCCATCGCAGGCCATTCGCCTGATGCCGGACGGGTTGGTTTTGATTTTGCCCGTTTGAGCCGGAGTTGTAGCCGGAGCTACCGCACATGAAGACGTTGAGCCGCTCGGGTGTCACCTTCGCTTCGATCGCGGTATTGCTCGTCATCAGCCTGGCGATCATGTTCCTGGTCGGCCAGCTCATCATTGACGCCAACGCAAAGCTGCTCGCCAGCCAATCCCTGCTCGATCGCCTCACCGACACGCTTTCCATCGTAAAAGACGCCGAGACCGGCCAACGCGGATTTTTGATCACCGGCAATGACGCGTACCTCGTCCCCTACCGCCAGGCGCAGTCGGAACTCGCCGAGCAACTCAATGCGCTGCGCGACGACGCCCGCCACGCGAATCTGGAAGAAAAGTCGATCGACGACCTTTCCCAGGTGATCGGCAAGAAGATGACGGAGCTGGAAAAGACGATCGACGTCCGCCGCTCCGCCGGTCTGGATGCCGCCCGTGCAATGGTGAACACCCACCTGGGCAAGTCGTACATGGAAGACATCCGCGTGCGTGTGCTCGGGCTGGCGGATCACGCCAGGAACACCGTTCGCCATCAATCGGAACGCGCGACCCAATGGGAATGGGTGCGGACGATCGCGTTTACGGTGATCACCGCGGTGGATCTGCTATTCATCGTCTGGTCGTACCGCCGGCTGCGTGCCGAGAGCGCCGCCAAGGAAGCGGCCGCCCTCGACGTGTTGCGACAGAAAAATCTGCTCGGCGTGACGCTGTCCAGCATCGGAGACGCGGTCATCGTCACCGATACGAGTGCCAAGATTGTCTTCATGAACAAGGTCGCCGAAGCCCTCACCGGCTGGGCCGATGGATCGGCCAACGGGCAACCGTGCGATGGGGTTTTCCGGATCATCAATGAGCATTCGCGGCAACCGGTCGAAAGCCCTGTCGACAAAGTCCTCAAGACCGGCCACACCGTGGGCCTCGCGAATCACACCCTGCTGATTCGCAAAGACGGCTCCGAACTTCCCATTGATGACAGCGGCGCTCCGGTGCGCGATGCCTCCGGCAATGTGCACGGGGTGGTGCTGATCTTCCGCGATTTCACGCATCAGCGTGAGGCGTCGAACAAGCTCCTCAACGCCATGCGCGACCTCGAAGCCGCCAACAAGGCCAAGGACCGCTTTGTCGCGATGATTTCGCACGAGCTCCGCACGCCCCTCACGCCCGTCCTCGGCACGCTGACGGCCTGGGAAATGAGCGACACGCTCTCGCCCGACCTGCGCGACGAAGTGCGCATGCTCCGCTGGAACGTGGAACTGGAA
>JBQCCH010000126.1:0-5194 GCA_051962375.1 Tepidisphaeraceae bacterium | reverse complement strand
GTCGACAACATCATTGCCGTGGTCGACAAGCGGCACAGCTCGACGCACTACGAGCCGATGAAGACGATCGACGTGCTGGGCAAAAAGATCACGGCGGCGGCGGGGGAATCGTCGAATTACGAGCTGGTGGTGAAGCAGCAAAAGCTCGGCGGCAACGGGCCGATCATGGCCAATGCGCTGGCGAGCTTTGGGCTGGACGTGACTTACGTGGGCAACCTGGGGTTTCCGGCGATCAATCCGGTGTTCGATGAATTCGCAAAGCGAGCCCGCGTGATTACGGTGGCCGAACCGGGCGTGACCGATGCGCTGGAGTTCGAAGACGGCAAGCTCATGATGGGCAAGCACCAGTTCCTGGGCGATGTCACCTGGGACAACCTGGTGGCCCGGGTGGGGCTGGAGAAGTTGATCGGCATGTTCGGCGAATCGAAGCTGGTCGGCACGGTGAATTGGACGATGCTGCCGCACATGAGCGCGATCTGGGAAAAAGTGATCGCCGAGGTGCTGCCGAAGATTGACGGAAAGGGGCGGCGGTTGTTCGTAGACCTGGCCGATCCGGAAAAGCGCACGCCGCAGGACATCAAGCAAGCGCTGGGATTGCTGTCGAAGATGCAGGGGCACATCGACGTGATTCTGGGGCTGAATTTGAAGGAATCGGGAGAGATCGCCCATGTGCTGGGGCTTCCGGAGCCGACGCAGCCCGAAGCGCATCTGGAAGAAACCGCCAAGGCGATTCGCGACGCGCTGGGGATTTACTGCGTCGTGGTGCACCCGCGCAAAGGCGCCGCAGCCGCCACCGCGAGCGAGACGGCGAGCTTCGCCGGGCCGTTTGTGCAGCAGCCGAAGATCAGCACCGGCGCGGGCGACCATTTCAATGCCGGCTTTTGCCTGGGAATGACGCTGGGCCTGAGCCTGGCGGAAAGCTTGTGCACGGGGTGTGCGACGAGCGGCTTTTACGTCCGCAGCGCGCAAAGCCCGAGCGGCGTGGAGCTGGCGAACTTCATCGAAGAATTGCCGCCGCCCCAGGCGTGAGCCTGACGATCAGCCGGCCTTGGCGAACGCGTGGGCGACTTTGCGCAGGTCTTCGGTGAACATCGCGCGATTGCGCGCGACCATGTCACGATCAACGCCGCGCAGAACGGCCGAGGGGTGGATGGTGGCGAGGGTCTGTCTGGACCAATCGCTCTCAAACCATTCGCCGCGGGACTGAGTCACGCGAAACTGCCGGCCCATGAGCGTTTGGGCGGCGGTGGAGCCGAGCAAGACCAGCAGCGGCGGTTTGATGATCTCAAGCTCCTTCAGCAGCCAGGGTCGGCAGGCGGACATTTCGCGGGCGTTGGGCTTGGCGTGGATGCGCCGCTTGCCGCGGGGTTCAAACTTGAAGTGTTTGACGGCATTGGTCACGTAGACCCGGCTGCGGTCGATGCCGACTTCGTCGAGGACTTCATTCAACAGTCGCCCGGCCGGCCCGACGAAGGGCTCGCCGCGGAGGTCTTCTTCGTCGCCAGGTTGTTCGCCGACAAACACCATGCGCGCATCCTCGGGCCCGAGGCCGAACACGGTTTGGGTGGCGTGTTTGCATAGATCGCAGGCCGTGCAGTGTTCGGCGGCTTTTCGCAGGACGGTGAGGCTGTGCGTGTGGGGCACGTAGTCGTCGGCCGGTTTGTCCTTGGGGGCATGTTTGAGCATCTGTTCCACCCGGTTTGGCGCCTCGCGGAGCATCTGAGGGATCATTGCGGTCTCAGGGAGCGTGGGCCAATGTTTTTTGGGCATTTCTGCGCGCATGGCGTTCAGCTTGATGCGGGCGGGGTTGAAGATGTTGGCGTAGTAGGTGGTCCAGAGTTGCTGCAGGTCATCGCCCTGAATCGGATCCCGCGGCACGCCGGGGCCGAAGTCGGTGTGGTGGCCGTCCCAGGTGACGGATTCGTCGGGGGTGAGAATCGTCCAGTGCATCGAGCGAAATCGATCCACGAAGAACGGCGTCACGCGGCGGACGATGAAATGGTCCGGCCGGTGCCAAGCGATGTAGCGCTCGCCGTCGGGCGTCTGGATCTGGCGGAACCTGACGAAGGCGGTCATCTTGTGGGCGTCGCGCCGGACGGATTTTTCCATGGCAGCAAGCTGGGCGACGTCATCGTCGGTGGCGATGTGCAGTAGTTCGTGCTCGCCGTGCGTGAGGCGAAACAGCACGCGATAGAGCAGGCCCCACCGGGCGGCGTCGCGGTGACAGGCGACGGCCTTGGCGAGGTCGATGAAATCGGACGGAACGCGCGGCGCCGGCTGGCCCGTGGGGATCGGCTCGGTGGGCGGGGAAAACATCAGCTGCTCGCCGGTGGAACGATCGGCCCAGACCACGTCCGCCGGGCACACGTCGGCAGCCAGCAGCGCGCGGGCGGTTGCTCGCCAGGCGTCGAAGGTGTTTTCGATCAGGACGGACTGCATTCAAAACATCCTGCGGCTGGCGTCCCACTTCGCCGCCAAACTTCGCCGTCAAACTTCGTCGTCAGACTTCGCCGGTGAGGGCGGAGACCGGAGCGGCAAACAGATCGAGTTGCTCGACTTGCTTCACGATCCGCGGGCGCAAGTCCAGCCGATCAAGCATCCGAATGTCGGGCCGATAGTCGGCGGTGGTGATCCAGGGGCGCACTTTGACCAGCGGCACGCGGAGCTTTTGCAGATCCGCCAGCCGAATGCTCCGGAATCGCCGAGCCTGCAAAATTCGCATCACATTGCGCTGGCCGAGCCCGGGGACGCGGAGGAGGCGCTCTTTGGAAGCCTTGTTGACGTCGACAGGGAAGAGTTCCCGGAAACGCAGCGCCCAGGCGAGCTTGGGATCGATCTGCAGATCAAGGTTCGGCGCCTCGGGCGTGGTGAGTTCGTCGGCGTCGAAGCCGTAGAAGCGGATGAGCCAGTCGGCCTGATAAAGGCGGTGCTCGCGGATCAGCGGAGCGGCGGCGACGGGGAGCCGGGCGTCGCTGAAGGGGATCGGGCTGAAGGCTGAGTAATACACGCGCCGCAGGCCGTGCGTGTCGTAGAGGCGGGAGGCGGTTTGGAGGATCGTGGTGTCGCTGGAGGGGCTTGCGCCGACGATCAACTGCGTACTCTGGCCGGCCGGGGCGAAGCGGGGGGCGCGGGCGGTCTTTTGCCGCTCGACCTTGGATTCCAGGATTTTATCCGCCAGGCGGTCCATGGTGCCTTCGACGTCGGCGATCTTTTTCTCCGGCGCGAACCGGGTGAGATCCGCCTGGGTGGGCAGTTCGATGTTGGCACTGAGCCGATCCGCCCATCGGCCGGCTTCGTCGATCAGTTCCTGCGAAGCGCCGGGGATGGCTTTGAGGTGGATGTACCCGTTGTAGCGTTCGTCCAGCCGCAGCTTTTTCGCGACGGCGATCAGTTGCTGCATCGTGTAATCGATCGACTGGATGATGCCGGAGCTGAGGAACAGGCCCTCGATGTAATTGCGCTTGTAAAATTCGACGGTGAGGTAGACCACGTCATCGACGGAGAAGCGTGCGCGGGGCACGTCACTGGAAATGCGATTGATGCAATATTGGCAATCGTAGATGCAGTGATTGGTGAGCAGGATTTTCAGGAGCGAGACGCAGCGGCCGTCGGGGGTGTAGCTGTGGCAGATGCCGACTTTGTTGGTGTTGCCCAGTCCGCCGGCTTTGCCTTTGCGTTGGGAGCCGGAGCTGGCGCACGAGGCGTCGTATTTCGCGGCGTCGGCGAGGATCGTGAGCTTGCGGCGAAGGTCGGACACGCAAGAAAGTATACCGAGCTGGGATTAGGTTTTTGTTCGTAAATTCTGAAAGCTCGATCGGGCGCGGCAAAGGTGCAAAACGCGACTCGGGAAGACGCCACCGCGCGTCTTCCCGAGTTCAGGGTTCATTCAGGTTGTCCGGCACCGGGGCATCGGCTGATTCGGCTCAGGCCGCTTCAAGCAGCAGGCCGGTCTTGGCGCCCCAGCGGAGCTTGCGATACGCCTGCACGGTGACATTGCCGGTCGCCAGCAGCGGTTGCAGGACGTCGGCCGTGGTGTCGGCGTGATCGACGAGCAGGCGCAGCTGCGGCATCGCGTGGGCATCGATCGAAAATTGCGGAACGGCCATGGCGATCAGGCTGCGGTTTTCGTTCATCCAGCGGTAAGCCGTGGCGATCGATCGCAGGTCATGCAGCCCCTGTTTGGCGACGGCGAGCAGCACCAGCTGGTGATTGCGGGAGACGGCGACCATCGCTTCGGGGTGAGCGGGCGCTTTGATGGGGGATTCGATCAGGTCGGAGCCCCCCTTGACGACCGCCTGGATGATGGCCGCGGGGGCGGCGTTGGCGTCGGGCAGGTCGATGATCTGCTCATACTCGGATTCCACGACGGCGGGGCTCACGGCGGGCTCTTGCCGGGGGGGAAGCGAGACGCGGACGGGGGTTTCGAGTTTCATAGGGCTCGCGGGTTCGGGGTGGATCGCGGCCGGCGTGGCGGCCGGTTGGGGGGCGTCGGGCTCGGTGCGGGCGACGAGCTCGCCGAGCACGTCCCACGGGGTTTCGCCGGCGTCCGGGCCGACCATGGCTTCCAGCAGGCCGTGCTCGGTGGCGGCGGCGGGGCTGGGGATGGCGACGGCGTCGGCGATGTTCAACTGCAGGAACTGCTCACACACGCCGGCCAGCTTGTGGCGGGCTTTCTGCACGTCGTCGTCGGATTCACCGCCGAAGATCGCCAGGGTGAGCTTCGGTCGGCCGCCGTCGGCCAGACCCTTCAGGGCGCGGTAGCCGCTGACGATGCTTTCATGATCGACACCGGTCAGCAGCGTCCACTGGTTGACGGCCTGCAGCAGCGCACGGGCCTGCTCGTCGCGCGGGTCGGGCAGGACGATGAGCCAGCGGCTGACATCCTGGTTGAGCTCCACGAGCGTTTCGCGGGCGCGGTCGGCGTCAAAGGGTTCCGACTCGCTCGGCTCCATGGAGTCATTGTCGGCGGTGTTGTCGGCGTTGTTGTCGCTGGTGGCGTCGATGCAGGCGATTCGGATGTTTTCGGCGTTGGCGTAGACGATTCCGACGCGGTTTTGCTCACCGCAGAGCGAGGCGGCGTAATCGCGAACGTGCTCGGGCATGCGCTCACCCAGGTGATGCGCCAGGACCGCGGTGACGGGCTTGTAGGCGGGCGTGTGCTCGGCGGCGCCGAAGGATTGGGCGAATTCTTCCG
>JBQCCH010000125.1:0-6639 GCA_051962375.1 Tepidisphaeraceae bacterium | reverse complement strand
AGCGCGCGAAGGAACTGCTGGGGCAGCTGGCGGTGCATCACGTGCAGCAGACGAAGGCGGTCAAGCAGGTGAAATCGCGCGACCCGTATCAGCTGTACCTGTTCGATGCGGGCTCGAGCGCGTTGATGACGGCGCTGAAGGAGACCGACATCGACGCACTGACGCCGATGCAGGCGTTTGACCTGCTGCGGCAATGGAAGAAAGAGCACGGGTGATCAGAGCGGGCGATGCGCGGAGTTGAGGGGACGGTGGGGGAGACGATGAGGATGACGATCCGGCCGGGGTTTTTGGCTGACACGGCGGGGCCGGGCGGTAGGATGGGGTGGGGCGTGCGGGCAGGGGGGCGTGGGGTGAGGGGGCAGCGGGGGGATCGCGGGAGATAAGTACGTTGGCGGTCTGGGCAAGGGCCGTGCGGCCGGTGCGCGGTGTTTTCGGTTCGAACTGGTGGCCGGGCCGGGGATTATCGATTTATCGCGAAAATAAAATGGCAGGAACGGCCGGACGGTGTTTTTGGCGACTTACGATCGGGGCTGACGTCGGACGGGCGTGGGTGTCTTGAGGGTGGGTTCAATCCGCGGGGGCGAGTCAACGAGGAGCAGGTCATGAGCAGGCATTGCCGAGCCGTCGGTGGGATTGGGATCGTGCTGCTGGTGGGGTTGGGTGCGGCGCGGGCGGACGAGCTGCCGACGCCGGCGGACCTGCAAAAGCTGGCGGGGGAGAAAAACTGGACGGGGCTGCTGCAGGCGACGACCCGTGTGCTGGCGCTGCGGGGGGATGCGGCGGCGGCGTACAACCGGGTGGACGTCTGGATGCTCAAGGCCGAGGCGCAGTTGCAGAGCAATCAGTACAGTGCGGCCTCGGAATCGTTCACGCATGCGGCGGCGGAAAAAACAGCGACCCCCGAGCAGGCGGACTGGGGGACGGCGATGGCCGCGGTGCTGAAAAAATCGGACCGCCGCGGGTATCAGCCCAAGCCCACACGCGAAGTGCCGCACCCGGCGGCGATCGACATTTTCACCCCGGCGAACCGGAAGCAGGCAGTTGCGGCGCTGCTGGGAGCGGAAAATGAGGACTTGGCCCGCAAGATCACCAAGTATCAGACGACGCTGGAACAGGGCCCGGTGATGGACATGGTGAAGCAGGTGAAAACGATGGCGCCGCTGGATCGCGTGGCGAACGGGACGGCGGAGCAGACCGACGCGTTGCAAAAAACGATCTGCGGCAACTGGGTGGCGGCCGTGCAGACGTGGAGCGACACGTCGATGAAAAAAATCGAGGACCTGAACGAGATCGCCAGCAAAATGGTGCAGCAGCAGTACCGCGACCGCCTGGGGAATATTCAGGTGCGGCAGCAGAAGACAGGATTGACCAGCCCGCAGCAGAAGCAGCTGACGGATATCGAAAACCAGGCGAAAGGGCTGGCGGGGACGTTTGAGACGGTGCAGGCGGCGGTGGTGGATGCGGGCAAAACCGCCCTGGAGCCGGCCAAGGCGACGATCCAAGGCGTGTATGACCGGGCAGACACGGTGCTGAAAGAGGCGCGGCGGCCCGATTGATGGGGGTTTACGGTGCTTCGATCTGCCGCAGTGTTTTCAGGGAATCCGACTCGACGGGAACGCGAAGAATTTCCACAATGCCAAGCGGTATGCACGGCAAGGAACTTTTCGCGGCGATTAATTCTTCGCTCAACGGGCTCACGACGATCCTGTTGATTCTGGCGTATGTGTTCGTGAGGCGCCGCAAGTACGCAGCGCACGGCTGGACGATGGGGCTGGCGCTGGCGAGCAGCGCGGCGTTCTTAGGATGCTACCTGTACAGCAAATTCACCTACGGGGAAGTGAGCAGCGGGATTCCGGCGGGGTGGTTCCGGACGTTTTACCTGGCGGTGCTTCTGCCGCACGTGCTGCTGGCGATCGTGATGTTGCCCTTCATCGGCGTGACGGTTTGGCGTGCCTACAATCGGCAGTGGGTGAAGCACCGGCGGATTGCTCGTCCGACGTGGTGGGTTTGGGCGTATGTGTCGATTACGGGCGTCTTGATTTACTTCATTTTGTACCGATGGTTTCCGGCCCTGTATCCTGACGCTTTTCACGCGTCGCCCCTTTTTTTCCGGTCGGCCGGATGATTTAATTGGCTGAAGTTCCTGAGGAGGTCGTCATCGCTGCTGCAGTAAAGAAAAAACACAAAGCCGCCACGGCGGACTCAAGGGCGTTCGCGATCGAGATCGCCAAGCTCGCAAACGATTCGCGTTGCCACAGCGTGGTGGTGCTGGACGTGCGGGAGGTGTCTCCGGTGACGGATTTCCTGGTGCTGGGCACGGGGACGTCGGATCGGCAGATGAAGGGCGTGGGCAACGAGATCGAGCGGATGGCCGAGGAGCAGCACGACGAGCACGTCATGAGCCGGGCGAAAGATGAAAACTGGATCCTCCTGGATTTTGTGAACGTGGTCGTTCACCTGTTTTCGCAGGACGCGCGGATGTATTACGACCTGGACAGCCTCTGGGGCGACGCGAAGCGCGTCGATTGGAAATAACGGATGCCGCCGACGGAGCGCGACCAGCGGATCGACGATCTGCGCATTCGGCGACGTCGGCGAATGCGGCGCAGGGGGCGCCGGGCGTATATCCAGTCGGTCTATTTTCTGCCCAGCATGGCGACGCTCGGCAACGCGATCTGCGGGTTCGCGGCGATTTATGTCGTTCACCTGGATCCGACAACCACCGGGGGCGACCCCTGGACGCAGGGGCTGGCGGATCACCGCTTTCTGGCGGCTTGCTACCTGATCCTGCTGGCGATGCTGCTGGACGCGCTGGACGGACGGCTCGCCCGATGGGCCCGGCACACGACCGATTTTGGCGGGCAGCTGGACAGCATGGCGGACGTCATCAGCTTCGGCGCAGCGCCCGCGATGATTGCCATGGCGCTGTTCAAGCATGACGTTCCGCAACAGCCCCTGTTTGTGTCGCGGCTGGTCTGGGCGATCGGGGCGGTCTACATGAGCTGTGCGGCGATTCGGCTGGCGCGTTTCAACGTCAGCAACGAGCACGGCGAACAGGCGCACATGAGTTTTCTGGGGCTCCCCAGCCCCGGTGCGGCGGCGGCGGTGATCGGGCTGGTGCTGATTCATCAGGAACTGCTCGCCCAGGCGTCGCTCGGCAGCGCCTTTACCTGGGCGGCCACGCTGGCGGTGATCCTGTTGCCCGGGCTCACGCTGGCGGCGGGGCTGCTGATGGTGAGCCATTTCCGGTATCCGCACCTGGTGAACAAATACCTGCGGGGCCGGCGGACGATCGGTCGGCTGGTGGCGGCGCTGCTGTTCGTGCTGCTGCTCGTGACGGAACACCGCTACACCATCGGGCTTGCATCCATCGGCTACGCGATGACGGCCCCGATCTGGTATTTGATTTTGCGGTGGCGGGCGACCCGGTCCACAGCGGCGTGAGGCGGGGCGGCATCGCGGGATCAGGATTCGTTGCCAGATTCGGCCATTTCCGCTACCTTGGCGCGACGCCGAACGGCACGTTGTAGAGAGCAGCGTAAGGCCGGTGAGGGTCTCGGGACGCGTGATACGGCCGTGACATTGCTGCAGCCTTCGACAATCCCGGTCTCTTCCTCAACCCGACCATCGGCGGCCGTTGATCGAGCGTTCACGCCGGCGCGCAGCCTCGCTGAAGCAGAGACGTTTGTCCGTCGGCTGGCTTACGGGCATTACGAAAATTTTTCGGTCGTTTCGGTGCTGGTCCCCAAGCGGCTGCGGGCGGATTTCTGTGCGCTGTACGCCTTTTGCCGACTCGCGGACGATTTGGGCGACGAAGTCGGCGATCCCCAGGCGTCGATCGAAGCGCTCGATCGATTTCGCGAGCATCTGCAGGCCAGCTACCACTCGGAACCGACGACCGCCTGTTTTCTTGCCCTGCGGGAAACGATCCGCCGGCACGACATCCCGGCGCAGCCGTTTCTCGATCTGATCGCGGCGTTCCAGCAGGACCAGCGTCAGACGCGTTACGCGAATTGGGCGGACGTGATCGACTATTGCACCCGCAGTGCCGATCCGGTGGGGCGGCTGGTGCTGTACGTCTGCGGTTACCGCGACGCCGAGCGGCAGCGGCTTTCGGACAAAACCTGCACTGCGCTGCAATTGGCGAATTTCTGGCAGGACGTGCGACGCGATCTCGAAGGCCTGGATCGAATCTATATCCCGTCCGACCTCATGGCGGCCTTCGGGATCAGCGAGGCGGACTTGCGGGCGGCTTCGGCGAACGAAAAAGTCCGGGCGCTGACCCGCGAATTGGTCGACCGTACGCAAGCGCTGTTCGATGAGGGTAAGACGCTGCTGCCCCTGCTTTCCAAGCCTGTGGCCGCCCATGTGGGATTGTTTGGCAAAGGGGGCGAAGCGATTCTGGAGGCGATTCGCCGACAGAACTTTGATACGCTTTCGCATCGGCCGACGCTTTCCAAACGGGCAAAAGGCCGATTGGTCGCGCGGGCGGCGGTGGCGCGATTGATGACGATTTTCAGTGCGGGAAGGGCTTCATGACCGTCGGAATCTCGGATACGCCGCTCAGCCTGAGCGCTTCCCACCAATACTGCCGCGACCTGACGCGATCGGCCGCCCGGAACTTTTATTACGGCCTGAAACTTCTGCCCGAGCCGAAGCGATCGGCCATGTTCGTGCTCTACGCGTACATGCGATTAGTCGACGACATCGCCGACCGCGAAGACGGGCGCACGATTCCGCAGCGGATCGCCGAATTGGACGTTTGGCGAGAGCAGACGCGCCAGGCGCTGGAAGGGCACACGCCGCACGATGACAGCCCCGTTTGGCCGGCCTTCACGCAATTGGCGACGCATTATCGCGTGCCGGCGAAGGTGTTCGACGCGGTCATCGCCGGTCAGCAGCAGGACCTGGAGCCCGCTCCGTTTGAGACCTTCACCCAGCTGCGCGAATACTGCTATCGCGTGGCCGGCGTCGTGGGGCTGGGAAGCATTTGCATCTGGGGCTACGAAGGGGGCGAAGAAACGGAAGAGATGGCAGTCGCCCTGGGCGTGGCGTTTCAATTGACCAACATCCTGCGCGACCTTCGTGAGGATTTCTCGCGGGATCGATGCTACCTGCCGCTGGAAGATCTCAAGGCGTTTGGAATCGATCCGAAGAATCTGGTTGCCGGCGGTGAGCCGTTTCGGCGGCTCATGCAGTTTCAGATCGAGCGCGCCGAAGCCTACTACGCGCAGGCTGCCGGACTCGTGCAACGTGTCTCGCACGACAGCCGGCCGACGCTGGTGGCCATGACGGAAATCTATCATCGGCTGCTCCGCAAGGTCTCGCGGGATCCGGAGACCGTGCTGCACAAACGGGTGTCTCTGTCGACCTGGTCGAAACTGAAGATCGGCTGGCGGGCGACGTGGGCGAATCGCATGGGCGCGTCGCACGCGGAGGCCACGTGAAACCCAAGCCGCGACGGGTGATCGTCGTGGGCGGCGGCGTGGCGGGCATGGCGGCGGCGGTGGCGCTGGAGTCGGCTGGCGCTGAAGTGACCCTTCTTGAAGCGCGCCGGGCGCTCGGCGGGCGGGCCGGGTCGTACGAAGAACCGCAAACCGGCGAACAGCTCGATAACTGTCAGCACGTCCTGCTCGGCTGCTGCACCAATCTGCTCGATTTTTATTCGCGGATCGGCGCGACCGGGAAAATTCGATTCGAGCGAGAGATTCATTTTCTCGACGACCAGGGTCGCGCCTACGCGCTCTCGGGCACGCCGGGCCTGCCGGCCCCGTTGAACTTGGGATTTGCCCTGCTGAAGTTTGGCGTGCTGAGCGTGGCCGAGCGCGTGCAGCTGAGCCGGGCGATGCTCGCCATGATGCGTCTCGGCCGCACCGGTCGCGGCGAGTGGGCCGACCGTTCCTTCGGCGAATGGCTCGACGCCCATGGCCAGTCCCCGGAATTGGTGCGAAAACTTTACGAGCCCGTGCTCATCGGCGCGTTGAATGAAGACGTCCGCCGAGCGAACGCGTGCTTTGCCATCCAGGTGTTTCAGGACTCGCTGCTCGCTCACGCGGCGGGCTACCCGATCGGCATTCCGTCGACGACATTGACCGACCTGTACAGCACGCTTCCCTGCCGCGACGTGCGACTGGGCGCCCGCGTTGCCGCCGTGATTTTTGAAGCCGATCGTGCCGCCGGTGTGCAGTTGCAATCGGGCGAGCGGCTCGATGCCGACGCGGTGGTGCTTTCCACCAATCACCACACGCTCAACAAGTGGATTCCGGCCGAACTCTGGTCGCGGGACACGCGTTTTGCCCGGCTTAGCAAGCTGCAAAGCGTGCCGATCCTCGGAACGCATCTGTGGTTTGATCGACCGATCCTTGCCGAATCGCACGCCGCTTTCGTGAAGGGGCCGATTCAGTGGCTGTTCAAGAAAGACGATGAAGGGCGCGTCGTGCATGGCGTGATCAGCGCGGCCAGGGATTGGGCCGAGCGAGAGAAGAATGCGATGCTTTGCTTGTTTGAAGATCAATTGCAATGGTTTGTGCGGGCGGCTCTAGGTGCAAAATTTCTGCGCGTCATGGTTGTGTTTGATATACTCGTCTGATTAGGGGCCGGTCCCGTGGTGGATCGAGTTATTCGTAGAGAAGCGCCGCG
>JBQCCH010000124.1:0-24292 GCA_051962375.1 Tepidisphaeraceae bacterium | reverse complement strand
GGGGATGTGTTGTCTAAACCACCGGATGTGCTCGAGGGCGTCACCCTCACCCCGCGCCTGCGGCAAACGCTCAGCTGCCTGCTTGGCGGCGATAGCGAAAAACAAATCGCCCTGAAGTTGCAGATCAGCCAGCACACCGTGCACACCTATGTGAAAAATTTGCACAGGCGATTCAGCGTGAATTCGCGCGGCGAATTGCTCGCCAAGTTCGTCAACGTCCGGTCATCGACGCCCCGCGCGTTTGATGAATCCCCTGATCAGGTGAGTTGAGGAAACCAAATCGAAGTGCAACCGTGGGATGCCTGGCAAAACGACTGCATTCGCAATTTTCACCTGTTTAGGGCAATGGATGACAGGCGGGAAATGTCGACATTTGTGGGGATGCCAATGGACGAATCTCAAAGCGAAGACCTTATCCCGCCGACGGTTGCACAAGTCCAGGCGCTCCTGGCGCTGACGAACCGATTGCACAACACCGAACCGCTCCAGCGGGCGGCCGTCCTGGTGGACGCGCTGATGCAGTTGCTCGACGCCGATCAAATGGGAGCGTGGGTGAAATCACCGGACGACGACCAATTCCGGCTCACCGCCAGCGCTGGGCGTCACGAGCCGCCCGCCCATCGACCCTGCACCGCGATGCCCGAAGCCACGCTGCTCGACGAGCTCGAGCGCCAAGTCGATCCGGATGCGCCGCTCGTCCACACGTGGCACGACCCGCAGTCGCCCGGCCAGTGCCTGGCGTCGATTTGCTGCTGGGGCAATCGGCATCATTCGCTCATCAGCGCCTGGCGCGGCGACGGCGCGTTCGATCAACGGCATCGATCGCTGCTGCATCTGCTGCATCCCCAGGTGCAATGGGTCTTGGGTGAAGACAAGCCGTTCGGACCGCAGTTGGCGCCCGGCACACACGCGGTGCTCGAATTGATGCTCACCGGCATTGCCGAGAAAGAAATTGCCCGGCGGCTGGGGCGGAGCGTGCACACGGTGCATTCGCACATCAAGCGGGTCTACAAAGAGTACGCCGTCAGCAGCCGATCGGAATTGCTGCTGCGCTTTTTCGGCAAGGCCGCGAATTCGATGAAGCAGAGCGAGCCCCTGGAATCGGACATCGACGCCTGACGCGCGGCCGTCCGGTCAACAGAACGCCGCGGCTGGGGTATAGTGTCGGCCATGCCCATCGATGTACCCGCCGTTCCGGTTTCTGATCCGCCCGCCGTCCATGAGTCGGCCACGCGCGCGAATGATCGCGGCCCGCTGACTGCGATCCACCCTGGCGCGCTCTGGCCCGACAATCGCGGCGAGCACATCCAGGCGCACGGCGGGGCGATCCTGAAGGTCGGCGACGCCTTCTACTGGTTCGGCGAGGATCGGTCTAAGAATCGGGATCCGAACAAGCGGTATGTGTCATGCTATCGCTCGACCGACCTGATGAACTGGACCTTCCGCCGCGATGTGGTGGCCATGGACACGCCGCTGGAGCCCGGCTGGTGGGCCCTGGAGCGGCCGAAGGTTTATTTCAACAAGTCGACCGGCAAATACGTGATGTATGCCCACATCGAAGGGGGCGCGATCGGCGGCTACGGGCGCGGCGAAGTCGCCACCTTCATCTCCGACACGGTGGACGGCGAATACAAGTTCCTGCGTCACTTCCGACCGCTGGGGCTGGAGAGCCGCGACATCGGGCAATTCATCGATGACGACGGGACGGCGTACCTGATCTTCGAGAGCCGGCCCACCGGCGGCTTCTACATCGCCGAACTGTCGGCCGACTACCTGGATGTCGCGAAGATCGCCTGCTTCATCAAGGCGCCGCTCGAAGGGGGCGCGATGATGCATTACGGCGGATTGTATTACATCGTCGCCTCGTACATGACCGGGTGGGATCCGAACCCGAACGTCTACGCCACCGCCAAGCAGGTCGCCGGGCCGTGGTCCAAGTTCCACGACATCGCCCCGCGCGACAAGCGCACGTACGGCAGCCAATCGACCATGCTCTTCACCGTGCATGGGTCGGAAAAGACCACCGTCCTGTTCATGGGGGATATCTGGAAGCCCAAAACGCAGTGGGATTCGCGGTACTTGTGGATGCCGCTGGAAGTCGGCGACGGGCAATTGCATCTGCCCCCGCCGCGACCCTGGTCGATCGACGTGAAAACGGGCGTCGTGACCTTCGGCAAATGACGCGTGAGCGTTAGTCGGCGGAGTCTTCGTCGCCGCCGAGGATTTGCGGGACCTTGAAGAACGGGCCGTCGGAATCGGGGGCGTTTTGCAGGACGGCCTCCACCGGCAGGGCCGGGCCCGGCTCGTCATCGCGCAGGACATTCGTCAGCGTGACGGCGTGCGCCAGGGGCTCCACGCCCGTGACATCCGCCTGCTTCAATTGCTCGACGTAATCCAGGATCGATCCCAACTGGCCTGCGAATTGTTCCAACTGTTCCGGCGGCAGCGCCAGCCGAGCGAGCTTGGCGACGTGCTTCACTTGTTCCGGCGTGAGTGCGTTGGACATGCCCGTTTTGTACCGCGGCGGCCAGGAAGTCTCAACGCCCGCGTGCCGGGTTGAGCAAACGCATCGGCCCTTAGACGACGGCGCCGGCGATGTGCAGGATGATCCGAATCACCGCGACGACCGCGCCGATCCCGCCGGCCAGGATGCTGAGCACGGAAATGACGCCGCCGCGCCGCGAGGGGAGCAGCGAAATGATCACGCCGATAACGCCCAGCACCAGGGCGGCAATCGCCATCAGCAGCGAAACGCCCGGCCCGGTGGTGAAGCTGAGCACGGCGGCGATGATCGCCAGGATGGAAACCAGGCTGAACACGGGGGCGGCGGGGCGGCTGAGGTCGTTCATGCTCGACCATAGCGCGCCGGAGGACCGGGCGTCGATTAAAAGAAGTTTGGAGGTCGGCCCGCTTCGGGGCGGTCAGCCGGCGGCGCCGATGAGGGTGAACATCAGGATCCAGACGGCATCCAGGAAGTGCCAGTACAGCACGCAATTGGTGACGCCGGCGTGCTGTTCATGGTCATAAAACCCGCGATACCCGTGATACGCCACGATCCCCAGCGCCACCAGGCCGCCCACCACGTGCAGGGCGTGGATCAGGATCAGGGCCATCACCAGGGCGTAAAACGGGACCGAGCGATTGCTGGCGATGCGTTCGCCGTCGTCTTCTTCGTCCAGCGGGTGGGGGGCGACGGCCGGCTGGGTGGAGAGCGCCTGTTGCCGTGCTTCCTGCTGCGCGTGCCATTTCGCGACGGCGACCGAGTTCTCGTGATACAGCTCCACCATCGCGGGCGTCTGAATCAGGATGAAGATTGAGGCGAAGACGATCGTCGACGACAGATAAATCCGGAACAGCGCCTGCTTTTCGCGCTTGATGGCGATCAGCGCCCGGTGAATCGTGTAACTGCTGGCCAGCATCATCAGAGTGCTGACCCAAAGGGCTTTGGGCAATTGGATGGAGCCGAACTTCACCTGCTGGTTGACCACGCGGATGAACAGATAGCCCACCATGCTCGCCCCGAACAGCATCGTCAGGGAGGCCAGGAAAAGCCACATGCCGATCGTGGTCGAACGCCGGGGAAGGGGGGAGGACTTGTTCATGGGGGGCTTGGGTAAAAACAGGAGGCGGAACGCAGAACACGACTTCTGCCTTCCGCCTGCTGCCGACTGTCGTTTTCGCTCAGATTCACTTACGCCGGCGTGACGGCCGTCGGCGCGAGGATCGGGGCGTAGTTGGAGGTATCGATGATCGTGAACGTGATGAACACGGCAATGAACACCAGACAGAGCCCGACGATCAGCGTGTAGAACGGGCTGTCGTAGCGCAGGTGCATGAAGTAGGCGACGACCAGCATGGCCTTGGCGACGGCGATCGCGATCGCGACGATCAGGTTGATCTTGTAGCCGAAGTCGAAGTAGGTGACGCCGACGGTGGTCAGCGTCAGGACCATCAGGGCGGCGAAAACGCCGATGAGGATCAGCGGCGACACCGCGTGGGCCATCGTGTGGGCTTCGAGCGCCGGGTTGCCGGAGACATCGACGACCACGCCGTGCTCGGTGACGGCCGTGCCGCCGACTTGTTCGCGATAGATCGAGGGGGTTGAACGCATGGGAATTCTCGTTGTGTTGTGAGCCACGAAATCAGGGTTTACGAACCGACCTTCCCATGGATGAGATACAGCAGCGGGAAGAGGAAGATCCAGATCAAGTCGACCAAGTGCCAGTAAAGCCCGACCAGGTCAACCGGGGCAAAGTAGTGTTCGCTGAATTCGCCCGGCTCATTGGCGGTGACGCGAGCGGCGCCGGCCACGCGGATGACCAGCCAGATCGCGCCGATCGCCAGCAGCGGGGCGGCGACCCACAGGAAGCCGGTGTGGCTGCTGATCGCCCAGAGGAACACCATGTACGCACCGGCCGTGAGGATCGGGAGCGGGGGGATCCAGGCTTTTTGCTTCGTCGTGCCGGCGCGGTAGGCGATCCAGAAGATCAGGCCCATGCCCACCAGCACGTGCACGCCGTGCAGGCCGGTCATGCAGTAGTAGATGCCGAAGAACGTGTTGACGCGTTGGCGATCCAATTGCGACGTCATGTCGACGAAGCTGATGGCGTGGGACTCGCCCTCGCCGGAGCCCATGGATTCACCGGCGTTTTCGCTGGTGGTTTCGGACTTCAGCTCATGGCCGGCGTGCGGAATGCCGTAGGTTTCGGAGGTCGCCAGCGCCTTGGCCGCGGTGAAGTGCGGGATAATCTTCGCCGCATCCGGGCTGGTGGCGTTGGGATCGAAGTACAGGTACGGCTCGGCCGGGGTGGCGGCGATGCCGGCTGGCTTCAGTTCCGGCGGCGCTTCGGCCTTGAGCTCTTCGTCCAGCTTCTTCACGCCGGCCGAGTTGTTCATGCCGGGGAATTCCTTGTTGCCCTTGTAGTCGACGTTGTACTGGTTGTACCGGCCGGGCGCGAGGTCTTCGTGGAACTTGTGGTTGTATTCCACCGCCTTGATCATCATGAAGCCCGCCCCGCCCATCAGCGTGACCAGCAGCAGGACGAACAGCCCGCGGTTTTGGTTCAATTGCGAGCAGCGCACCGCCCAGGCCATCGTCAGCGAGCTCGTCAGCAGGATGGCGGTGTTGATCGCGCCCCACATTGTGCTGAGGTAGGTGTGGGCGTAGAGGAAGACTTCCGGGTGATTGGCGCGATAGACCGAGTAGGCACAGAACAGGCCGCCGAACATCAGCAGTTCGGTGGCGAGGAACACCCACATGCCCAGTTTGCCCGAGTCATACTGCTGCTCCATCGTATCGAAGTGATGGGCCAGGTGGGGCGAATGTTCGTGGTCCTCGTGCCCCGTGTCGTAGGCGGCGGCGGTGTTTGGCAGAGCTGCGTCACTCATAAGACTTCCCTAAAGTGCGTGGCCCGATTGTGTCGGGCGGCCGCCTCCGATGTCAACGACCGCGTTTCGGCGATCGACGGGTTTGACCGGCGATTGCTTCGTCGGGGTGGGCCGGCGGAAGGGGGGCCTTCGGTCGGCTTTCGTCCGGCGTCGCGGGGGCGGGGTGAAAAGTCCCGGCCCGTCGTCGATCGCGTTCCTTAATTCTCAGACAAACGTCGGCCGAGGCTCGCCACCGCGGCCGACGTGAAAAAAGCGATCAGTGGTGAGCGTGTTCGTCCTGGCGATAGTTCGGATCGATCTGCCAGTCGTATTCGCTGACCTGCTTCCAGCGGCCCATTTCGTACGGGTCGCCGGCCGTCGGGGCGACGGCGAAATTGTCGTGCGGCGGGGGCGAGGCACATTCCCATTCGAGGGTGTTGCCGCCCCACGGGTTCGCCGCGGCGGGGGCGCCGTTCTTCATGCCGCCAAGCCAATTGAACAGCACGCCCAGAAGGCCCAGGCCCATCGTGTAAGCGCCCAGGGAGCTGAGCACGTGGTAGATCTGGTACTGCTCGGGGTAGCTGGCGTAGCGGCGCGGCATGCCGTGCGTGCCGGCGATGAACTGCGGGAAGAACGCCAGGTTGAACCCGAGGTACACCACGATCGCCAGGATCTGGCCCGTGCGTTCGTGATACATCTTGCCCCAGATCTTGGGATACCAGTAGTACATGCCGGCCAGGAACCCGAAGAGGGTGCTGCCCATCATGACGTAGTGGAAGTGGGCGACGACGAAGTAGGTGTCGGTCAGGGGGACGTCGGTGCTCATGGCCGCCAGCGGCAGGCCGGTGAGACCGCCAACCGTGAACAGGCCCATGAAGCCCAGGGCGTAGAGCATGGGCGTTTTCAGGCGGATCGAGCCGCCGTACATCGTCGCCATCCAGTTGAAGACCTTGATGGCCGACGGGATGGCGATGAAGAACGTGATGGCGGAGAAGATCGCGTTGGTGACCGCCGACTGGCCGCTGACGAACATGTGGTGGCCCCACACGAGGAAGCCCAAGAGGGCGATCGCCAGCGAGGACAGGGCGATGAACTTATATCCGAAGATGTGTCGGCGGCTGAAGGTGGCGATGACTTCGGAGATCACGCCCATGGCCGGCAGAATCATGATGTAGACGGCCGGGTGCGAATAGAACCAGAAAAAGTGCGGTTAAAGGACCGGGTCGCCGCCCAGCCGCGGGTCAAAGATGCCCACGCCCAGGAACCGCTCGGCCATCAACCGCAGCAGGGTGATCGCCAGCACCGGGGTGGCCAGGATCTGGATGACCGCCGTCGCGTAGAGGGCCCAGCAGAACAGGGGGAGCTTGAACCAGGTCATGCCCTTCGGGCGAAGGGTGTGGATGGTGGCGATGAAGTTGACGCCGGTCAGGATCGAGCTGAAGCCGAGGATGAACGCGCCGGTGGTCGCCGGGATGACGCCGGAGCTGGTGGAGGTCGAGTAGGGGGTGTAGAAGGTCCAGCCGGTATCCAGGCCGGCGGGGATCAGGGCGTGCAGGATCCAGTGCGGGCCTTCGTAGGAGAGGTCGACGCCCCATTGGCCCGTGAGCCAGGAGTAGAGCACGCCGCCGAGCAGGATCCACACGAAGAAAACCGCCCCGCCGATCCAGCAGTAGAAGCTGAGGAGGTTGAGTCGGGGGAAGGCAACGTCTTTCGCGCCCAGCATGAGGGGCATGATCAGGTTGCCCAGGATCGCCGGCACGGCCGGGATGATGAACAGGAAGACCATGACCGCGCCGTGGAGCGTGAACATGTGGTTGTAGAAGTCCCAGCCGGCGGCGTTATTGCCGAAGACGCCGTTGGGGACGAGCAGCTGGGTGCGGACGAGCATCGCGAAGATGCCGCCGAGCCCGAACGCGGCACAGACGCCGATCATGTACATGATGCCGATGCGTTTGTGGTCGAGCGTGAGCAGCCACGACTTCAGGCCGCGCTCATGGGTGAGGTAGCTGTCGCCGTGCGGCTCGTGCTCGGCGGCCGGGTAGGCCGGCATGGACGGGTTTAGCGTTGACATAAACGTCTCCTGCGTTTTTGCATTCAACCATCGTATCGCGTCGGCGAAATCGCGTCAGCGCCACGGGGGTGATGCGGCAATTGGACCGCACCTTCGTTCACTTTCAAAGTCGCCGGCCGGCCTTTCGGTCGGGCGGCGACGGGGTTCGAGGCCGAGTCTACTTTTTCGCCGGCGCCGAGGTGGGCGGCACGGGCTGATCCAGGGCGTCTTTCGGGCCCTTGTAGGCGTCGCTGATCGACTTCATGTAGGCGATGATCGCCGAGATATCGCGGTCGGAGAACTTGCCCAGGTAGCTGGGCATGGCCGGACCGAAACCTGCCACGAGCTTGGCCTGGGGGTACAGGATCGACTCATGGACGTAGTTTTCATCGACTTCGGGGATGGACGAGCCGTCCGAGAAGCTGACCGGGGCGCCGTACATGTTTTTCCAGGTCGGGCCGGTGCCTTTGGAGCCGTCGACGGAGTGGCACGCGAAGCAGCCGCCGTTCTTCACGAGCTTCAGGCCGACGTCCTTGGCCTTGGGTTCGACGCCGTTGATCTTGCGGTAGACGTCAGAGACTTCCTTGAGCCAGGCTTCGTACGAGGCCCGGTCGGGGTGGACGACGACCTTGGACCGCATGCGCGAGTGCCCCTGGCCGCAGTATTCGGCACAGAAGATGTCGAAGCCCGCGTTGGCGTCGCCGCCGGCGTCGGGGTCATAGCTGCTGGCTTCGGAGGGGTTGAGCCCTTCCTTGATCGGGCTGGTTTCGGTGGCTTCGAACCAGAACTTGTTGTACCGGCCCGGGACGACGTCCTTTTTCACGCGGAACTGCGGGAAATACAGGCTGTGGATGACGTCCTGGCTGGTGAGCACGAGGCGGATCTTGGTATTGACCGGCACGTGGAGCGTGGGCTCGCTGTGGCCGTTCGGGTATTCGAACGACCAGCCCCACTTGAAGGCCGTCACGTTGATCTCGATGGTGTCGGCGTCATTGTTCGGCGGGAGGATGGCCAGGTTCATGTAGCCCTGGAAGCCCCAGATCGCGATGAGCATGACGATGATCAGCGGAATGACCGACCAGACGATTTCCAGCAGGTTGCTGTGGGTCGGGCCGTGGCCGATGTCATTGACGCCGGGCTTGTGGCGGTAGCGCCACGCGAGCCAGGCGGTGCCCACGAAGATCAGCGTTCCGAAGATCACGCAGACCCAGAGGATGAAATACATCAGCCAGTCAATCTCCGGCGCGACGCTGGAGGCTCCCCGCGTCATGACGAAGTTTTCGGCAGATCCCAGAAGTGAGACCGTTGGAATCGACACCATAGCAATCACCTTAAAAGCAGCCCTTCACACGCAACCGGCGCCCCTCAGGCGGGCACCGCTTTTTGGCGGCGGGAGTCTTTCCACCACCGTCGGACGAGGACGGTTCCGAGCACCAGGACGGTCAGTCCGCCGGCCATCCGCATCAGGTTCATTGAAGCCAGCGTGTACTTGCCCGAGTAATCGTCGTAGCAGTAGCACAGGCCGACCAGAATTTGTTCGACATACGAACCGACTTTGCCGTCGCCGGCTTCCACCAGGCCGGTCCGCAGCAGGTCGGCGGGGTATTGGACGCCGTAGAAATACCGGCTGATTCGCCCGTCCGCCGTCAATACCACAATCATGGGCGGGTGGGAGAACTGATCTTTGCCTTCAACCTTTTTGAAATTGAAGCCCACCGCGTCGGCGAGTTTCTGGATGGCATCTTCTTGGCCGACCAGGAAGTTCCAACCCTTGACGGCGCCGGGTTTTCCGTATTCGTCGACGTAGTTCGCCTTCTTGCGCTGGGCGAGTTGCCACGTGTCTTTGGGGTTCACCGAGACGAACAGGACGTCATAGTCCTTGCCCATTTCCAGGTTGAGGTCTTTGACCCCGTCCATGATCCCTTTGGAGACGACATCGCAGAGCATGGGGCAATTGAAGTAGCCCAGTTGCAGGATGATGGGCTTGCCCTGGTTGAAATAGTCGCCGAGCTGGACGGTCTTGCCGCTGGTTTCGGTGAACGTGCCGTCGAGGGGGATCTTGTCGCCCAGGTGTTCGGTGATGCCCACGCCGGCGGTGTCGCGCTTGAATTTCGGGGGAACCGGCTCAAAGCGATCCGGGGGCAGCTGCTGCGTGGGGGAGCCGACGCCCGCGTGGGCGAACGGGGTGAGCGCGGGCAGGCCCAGCGCGGCGACCGCGAGGGTGGGGCACAGAAGTTGTCGCAGACATCGCAACATGATGAATCCAGGCAAAAGGCGCTGCCGGATTACGAGGCACGAGCTTACATCTGTCCAGGACGGGTGGTGGGCAGCTGGCCGCCCGAGCGGACAACTTCACTCATGGCCGATTCGATGGGAACCGTGGTTTCGGGACTTTCGAGGGCGGCCTTCTGCTGACGCTTGAGCACCGTCACCGTGGTGGCCGTGATGGAGTCCCATTTTTGGGCTTCCACTTTGGCTTCGGTGTAGTGGTAGTAGGCACGGACGCCTTCGATGATCGAACCGGTCAGGATCACCGTGATGATAGCCGTAACCAGGATTACGGGGACGTTCAAACCTTGTGGCTGCGCCATAATGTCACCTAAATGTTCCGGCGGCACAGTCCGCCGGTCGCTGAGCGAGATTCACTCTGAAATTCGTACGTCGGCGAGTCGCCGCTCAGCCACTCATCCACTTCAAAACTCTTAAAAACTCGTCACGGCCAGCGATTCATGAATCCGCGGGTCGCGGAGCGGCCGCAGGGCGTGGTTGCCCAGCGTCCGGATCACGTTGCCGAACCACAGGCACACGAACCCGAGGAAGCCCAGGATTTCCGGGGCGCCGAAGAGGGGGGTGTAGCTGTATTCGGGGATGACCAGCAGGTACATGTCGACCACGAAGCCCACGAGGAGCCACGCCGCCCAGAAGCCCAGGCCGAAGCGGCTGCGCTTGACGTGGCGGGAGACCAGGCCCGCGAACGGGATCACGAAGCGGCCGAACACCAGGAAGAAGACCAGCGGCGAATAGCCGTTCGGGTGCAGGGTGCTGTAGCCGCGCTTGTCGAACCAGAAGGTTTCGCCGGGCATGTTGGCGTACCACTGGAGCATGTACTGGTCGAAGGTGATATAGGCGAAGAAGAAGATGAAGGCCCACATCCACTTGCCGATGTCGTGGCGGTGCTCGATGCCGAGCGAGAGCGTCAGGTACCCGCGCGATTGCAGCACGAGCATGAACAGGGCGGTCAGGGCCCACATCGCCTGCGTGCCGGAGGCGAAGTAATAAACGCCGAACATCGTGCTGAACCAGTGCGGGTCGAGCGACTGGAACAGGTCAAAGGCGATGAACGTCACGATCACGCCCGCGGCCGCCAGCATGGGGGCGGCCATGAACGAGAGCTTGTCGCTGATGTCCAGGTCGCCGGTGGCGTCCTGGGCGACGCTGTTTTTCCAGAAGTACCAGGCGATCCCGCCCATGATCCCGAACATGGCGACCAGGCGGATGGCGTAGACGTAGGGATTGAGCCAGAACTCGGCCTTGGCCTTGATGTTTTCGTCCCAGCGGCGGTTCACGCCCGGCTGGACCTGGTCATTGGGGTACTTGGCGAGGTTGGCGTTCAGCTGAAGGGCTTCGGTCGTGCCGGGCGGGAGGATTTCGCCCCGTTCGGCGGCTTCGTGCAGGGCTTCGCTGGGCTCTCGCTCGAAGGGGGTGTCGATCGGCTTGTCCCAGGAGAACAGCATCGCGCCGGGGCCCGGGAGGGGCTTGCCGTTGGCGTCTTTGCCGCCGGGCAGCACGACCAGGACGGCGATCGGCAGCGCCAGCAGGAAGATCATGGGCAATTGGACGGCGAACGTCTCCATGATCCGGCGCAGGTTGGTGTTCCAGCCGACGCGGACCAGGTGGGTGACGAGCACGAAGATCAGGGCCGCACAGGAGACGGCGGTGATCGTCGCCAGGCCGAACAGGTAGGCGAACCAGAACCGCTGGACATGGCCGGCGGTGGAGAGGAACGCCCCGACGATGCCGGCGATGCCCAGCACCATCAGCACCACGCCCAGCATACGGCCGCCGGGCTTCATGCGAATGACTTCGTCGTCCAGATTTACGTGCGTGTGCGAGGCCACTAGGGAACTCCAAATTAAGGAGGCAGGCTTTGGGCGTCGGGAGTCGGCGGAAGACGAATGCCGGTGCAATCGTCTTCGGTGCGGTTCACGTCGCTTGGGGCGGATGCCTCAATCGCTCAAATGTCAGGTGCGGTCGCCGGCGAGGGGTCTTTTGAGCCGGGGCGGGGGCCCTTGGGCTCGGGGACGGTTTCGCCGGGCGGTCGCCCGTTCTTACTTCATCGCCATCGGCTGGGTCGCGGGGGCCTTGTAGCCCGAGTGCGACACTTCCAGCGCCCGGACGTACGCAACGATCGCCCAGCGGTCGTGCGGGTCAGGGATTTGCGAGCCGTAGCCCGCCATGTTTCGGATGCCGTTGGTGATCGTGTTGAAGATATGACCGTCGGGCCGGGCGATGATGTCGGCTTCGGTCAGGTTCTTGGGCGGCACCCAGCTCATGCCGGGGACGCCGTTGGCGGACAGTTCCTGGGCGCGGTAGTTGACCGGGCCGTTGCCCGTGCCGTCATAGCCGTGGCAGGGCATGCAGTAGGTGTTGAACTTCTTCTGGCCCTGCCGCAGCAGGGCGTCGTCGACCTTGATTTCGCTGGGGAAGCCGGCGTCGAAGGTGACGTCCCAGGCGTTCTTGGAGGCGTTCCACTTTTGCGTGAAGCCGTGCGCCAGGTGCGGGTCGGGGTAGTAATTTTCGCGGGACACGGTGCCGGGGATCGGCGGGCGGACTTCGGTGCCATCGGCGAAGACTTCGCTGGCGTGCTGGGTTTTGACTTTGACCTGGTTGTCCATGTCCTGGATCAGGTGGACCCTGGGCTCGTCGCTGTGGCTCATCCGGGCGCGCAGCAGCGTCATGACCAGGAAGATCGACAAGCAGGCGCCGATCAGCACGAGCGCCTTGACCCAGAAGGGCGCGGCCGGGAATCGGCCGTTGATGAGGGGGTACGAACGTTTGTTTGCGTTGTCGGCCATGTCTTATCCGGGCGGATGACTGCGTAACACGTATATCGTCAACGATTACGCAGTTCTCATTTGCGTATTAGTCCTCAACCGTCTCGATGGCGACCGGGTTGGTGCTTTTGAGCAGTTCGAGCGTTTTGTCAGCGTCGTAGACGGCGTCGCCGGCGTCGACCGCGATGAAGAAGCGGTCGCTGGTGGCGCGGCGGAAGTTTTCGAGCTTGAACAGCGGGTGATAGAGCATGGGGAGCTTGTTCAGCAGCAGCATGCCGAAGACCGTGGTCAGAACGCTGAACAACACGGTGCATTCGAAGATGACCGGGATGTTGGCCGGCAGCGACCAGAGGGGCTTGCCGCTGATGAAGAACTGATACCCTTGGAAGTTCACCCAATCGAGGGGGAAGGGCATTTTGGCCTGAAAGGCGTTGATCCAGGCGGTCATGCTGATGCCGGTGAAGCACCCGGTGAGCCCGCCGGCCAGCACCAGCCAGGGGAGGATGGTGGGGCGGATGCCCATGGCGGCGTCGATGCCGTGGATGGGGAAGGGGCTATAGACGTCCCAGTGCTTGAAGCCGGCGTCGCGGATGACGGCGGCGGCTTCGGTGACGGCGGTGACGTCGGCGTACTCGGCGCACAGGCCGACGATGCACGGCTGATCGATCGCCACCGAGGGGATGACGTTCGAATCGTGCGTGATGTCGTCGGGCGACGATGTTGGGTGCGTTACATGACTCATGACTTACCTCACACGCTCATTCAGACCGTTCAGTGGGCGCCGCCCCGCTTGGGGTGGTGGTGCTCGTCCGGACGGTAATCGCCGCGACCTTCGTCGGCGGTTTGTTTTTCGGGCTCATCGTGGTGCGGGTGCGCTTCTTCCATGATCGACTTCACTTCCGCCATCGCCACGATCGGGAGGAATCGGCAAAAGAGAAGGAACAGGGTGAAGAACAGCCCGAAGCTGCCCACGAACATCGCCACGTCGACATAGGTCGGCCAGTACAGGCCCCAGGCGCTGGGCAGGAAGCTGCGCGGCAGGGACGTGATGATGATGACGAACCGTTCCCACCACATGCCGATGTTGGCGATGTTGGCGATGAGGAACAGCGTCCAGGGGTTCAGGCGGAATCGGCGGAACCAGAGCAGTTGCGGGACGAAGACGTTGCAGAACATCAGCGCCCAGAAGCTCCAGGCGTACGGGCCGTAGAGGACGCGGAAGTTGAAGGCGGATTGTTCGTAGTGGTCGCCCGAGTACCAGGCGACGAACAGTTCGAGGATGTACGCGTAGCTGACGATCATCCCGGTGCCGAGCATCACCTTGGCGCAGTTGTCCAGGTGACGCATGGTGATGATGTCTTTCATCCCGAACCACTCGCGGGCGGGGATCGCCAGCACGAGCACCATCGCGAAGCCGCCGAAAATGGCGCCGGCGACGAAGTAGGGGGGGAAGATCGTGGTGTGCCAGCCCGGGACTTGCGAGGTGGCGAAGTCGAACGACACGATCGAGTGCACCGACAGCACCAGCGGGGTCGCCAGGGCGGCCAGCAGGAGGTAAGCGCGTTCGAAGCGGTGCCAGTGGCGGCACGAGCCGGACCAGCCGAGCGAGACGATGGTGTAGGCGATCTGGCCGATGCGGTTCTGGCTGCGGTCGCGGAGGGTCGCGAAGTCCGGCAGCATGCCGACGTACCAGAAGAGGATCGAGGTGGTGGCGTACGTGGAGACGGCGAAGACGTCCCACCAGAGGGGGGAGCGGGTTTGCGGCCACATCGCCATCTGGTTCGGGATCGGGAAGAGCCAGTACGCAAACCAGACGCGGCCGACGTGCAAGGCGGGGTAGAGACCCGCACAGCAGACGGCGAAGATCGTCATCGCTTCGGCGAAGCGGTTGATGCCCGTGCGCCAGTTCTGGCGAAACAGGTAAAGGATGGCGGAAATCAGCGTGCCGGCGTGACCGATGCCGACCCAGAACACGAAGTTCACGATCGGGAAGCCCCAGGAGGTGTTGTTGCTGTTGCCCCAGACGCCGACGCCCGTCGTCAGCAGGTAGGCGACCGACAGCACATAGATGCTCAACAGGCCCAGCGCGACGGCGAAGCCGATGTACCAGCCGAGGGGGGCGGGCTTGAGGTTCACGTCGGTGACGACATCGGTGACGGCCGTGAAGTCGCGACCGCCCAGGACGAGGGGGGCGCGTTGGCCCGGCGGCTCGTTGAGGGTGGTGTTGTCGATCTCGCGGAAGACTGTCGTCCGGGGATTGCTGTAAATCGTCGCCATCAGTTAGTCCAAATCAAACTCAAGTTCGTCATCGCTCAGGCAGCACTCACGGCCGGGGGCACAGGGGTGAGCCGGGGGACGGATGGGATCCGTTCCGGGGAGTCCTTGTGCCTTCCTGCCTGGGTCATGACGCCTTCACTTTCGCTTACGCTTCGTGTTCGCTGGCCTCGGCGCCGGCTTCTTCAAAGGCCGGATTGCGGATCGTGGCCAGGTGATGCCCGCGCGGGCGGTTGTTCAGTTCCTGCAGCACCTGATAGGAGCGGGGGGTCGCCTGCAGCTTGCTGACGAGGGCTTGGCCGTCGTTCAGGTTGCCGAAGACGATCGCTTCCGCGGGGCAGGCCTGCTGGCAGGCGGTGACGACGTCGAAGTCGTCGACCGTTGGCTGGGCACGCTTGCCGTCGAGCCATTCGATGCGGCGGGTGTTTTCGGTGAGCTTGATGCGCTGGGCGCAGTAGCTGCACTTTTCCATCACGCCCCGCATGCGGACGGTGACTTCCGGGTTGAAGACCAGGGCCTTGATCTTGTCGACGGATTCTTCCTGCTGGGTATCCGGGATGCCCAGCCAGGGCTTGCGCCATTCGCCGGGGACTCGGCTCTGGTAGTCCAGGTAGTTGAAGCGCCGCACCTTGTAGGGGCAGTTGTTCGCACAATACCGCGTGCCGATGCAGCGGTTGTAGACCATGGTGTTGAGGCCTTCGGAGTCGTGCACGGTGGCGGCGACGGGGCAGACTTCTTCACACGGGGCGTTCTCGCAGTGAACGCACATCATGGGCTGGTAGGTGATTTCCGGGTTCGGGTCGTCGATCGCGCCCTTGTAGTAGCGATCGATGCGGAGCCAGTGCATGTTGCGGTTGACGATGACTTCGTCTTTGCCGACGACCGGGATGTTGTTCTCGGCCTGGCAGGCGACGACGCAGGCGTTGCAGCCGACGCAGGTCGACATGTCGATGGCCATGCCCCAGGCGTGGGGGTTGTTGAATGCGTCCGGTCCCGCTTCGCGGCGGGCGCCGGTGACGTACGGGCCCGGGTACAACTGCAGCGGCAGGGCTTTTTCGCTCTTGCCGTGCGGGGCGTTGGGGTTTTTGAGGTACGCCGCCAGCGTCGATTCGTGGACGACCAGGCCGCCCTGCGATTTTTCACCGACGCGTTCTTCGCGGACCTGATAGCCATACGGTTCGATGATGTGCTGGCCCTGCGTGCAAGCGAGGTCGGCCCGTTCGCCGGTGATTTTCACCTGAGCGCCGGTCGCGGACCAGAGCGTGTTGCTGGAGCGGAGCGAGTAGGTGTCGTAGCCGACGCCCTGGCCGATGGAGCCGAAGCGCTCGCTCAGCACGGCGTTGCCGGCCTTCTGGCGGGCGTAGCCGAGCGGAAGCGTGATCACGCCCTTGGGCTGGCCGGGCACGACGTAGCAGGGGATCTTCAGCGACTTGTTCCCCAGCGTGATTTGCAGGACGTCCTGGTCCACGCTGTGGACGGTGACGCCCAGTTCCTTCGCGTCGGCGTAGCTGATGAGGGCGGCGTTGTCCCAGGTGATCTTGCTGATCGTGTCGGGGCATTCCTGCAGCCAGCCGTTGTTGGCGAAGCGGCCGTCGTAGACCTTGCTGTCGGCGACGAATCGCAGCTCAAACCCTTTTTCCGCCGACCCAAAGCCGATGCTCGGCTTGCTGACGCCCTTGACGGCGACGGCCTTGGGTTTTTCGCCGACGAACCCGTCGTGCAGGATTTTCTGGAACGCGGCCGAGGTTGCGAGGAACTTTTCGTTCAAGCGCGAGCCCCAGGTGCGGTAGAGCAGGTCCTGGCTGTTGGTGACGCTTTCGCCGGACAGGATCGCGAGCAGTTCGACGACGGTTTTGCCGTTGAACAGCGGCTCGATGATCGGCTGCTGAACGCCGATGGTTCCGTCATAGAACTCGGCATCGCCCCACGATTCGAGATAGTGGGCGCGGTTCACGTGCCAGAGACACAGTTGCGAGGTTTCGTTGTCGTACAGCGACAGGTGGATGCTGTTGGCGACTTTGCCCAGGGCATCGCCGAAGCCGAGGTCGGCCGGTGCGTCGTAGGCGGGGTTGCCGCCGAGGATCACCAGCGTGTCGACGTTGCCGGCCTTCATCGAGTCGACGAGGGCTTTGATCGATTCGGCGTGCGTGGGGCGGTCGGTCTCGGGGATGAGGCTGATCGTGGCACCGAACGCACCGAGTTTTTCATTGATGGCGGCGATCACGCCGAGCACTTCGGGGCGGAGGTTGTAGCCGCCGGCGATCAGGGCCTTGCCGGGGTTCTTGGTCAGGTCTTCCCAGACCTTGTCGATGAAGTCGCGCGGCCCGGCTTCGAGGCCGGCCTGGGCGCTTTCCAAGCCCGCTTTGTAAGCCAATTGCAGGATCAACTGCTCGATGTCCCGCGTGCTGGCCGGCAGACGGTGGTCGGCGACGGAACCGGTCAGGGTGTAGCGTGATTCGATCACGTACAGGCGGTTCATCGTCTTGGTGGTGTCGACGGACTTTCGGCCCTGGGCCCAGTCATTGATCTGACGCAGGGCGTTGGGGTGTTCGCCGAGCAGGTCGGCGTCAAAGCTGAGGACGACTTGGGCGGTCTTGAGGTCGAAGACCTGGCGCGCCGGCGTGCCGAAGGCGGCCTTGGCGGCGAGCAGTTCGTTGTCGCGGGAGATCGGCTCGTAGGAGTAGACCTTCGCCTGCGGGTAAACCTTCTGGAAGCCGGCCAGGGCAGCGGCGACGCTGGGGGAGCGGGTTTCTTCGATCAGGACGGCGGTCTTGCCGCCCTGGCCCTTTTGGGCCGCGAAGAGGCCGGCCATCGCATCGGTAAAGGTTTTGAAGGCAACGGGTTGACGGATGTTGCCCTGGCGTTGCACGGTCGAGCGGCTGCGCTCGGGGTCGTACATATCCAGAAGGCTCGCCTGGGCGATGAGCGAGGAGGAGCCGAGCTTGCCGCCGAACGTGGCGCAGGCGGGGTGAAGGGGGTTGCCTTCGACTTTGATGGGGCGTCCGTCGTAGCTGCTGACGAGCAGCGGCTGGGCGAACCCGCCGAGTTCCATGAGGGTCGCGTACTGCTCGGGCACGCCGGGGATGCGGCCGATGGGGCGGCTGACCTGCTCGACGACGTTTTCCTTCGGCCAGCGGCGGCAGCCGGTCACGGTGATGCCCGCCAGGGCCATGGACGCACCCGCGAGCTTCAGAAACTTGCGGCGCGACTGGTTGACCATTTTCTGCGGGTCGTAGCCCGAGAATTCGTTTTCAATGGCGGCCTGCAGCGCCGGCGTTTCCGCCAGTTGGTTGAGGCTTTGCCAATACGTCCGGCCGTTGGATTGCTTGTCGTTCATCGGTGGCACTGGTTCAGAAGCGTGTAATCGGCGACACCGTTTAGCGGTGACAGGTCGAGCAGCTCGTCATGTACTGGTGATCACGAATCTGGTACTTCGTTTTCAGGAAATTGCCGAGCATGGGCTGGGTGATTTCCTTGGCGTCGGGATATTTCGCCTGGAGCTGCTTGTAGATGTCGAAGCTCTCGGTGCCTTGTTCGGCGAGCGGGAGCTTGTCGACGGTCCAGCCGAGGTTGGTCACCTGGTCACGCGGCCGCAGGACGTTTTCGGGGTTGCGGTGGCATTCCAGGCACCAGCTCATGGAGAGGTTCTTCGCCTGGTAGACGCCTTCCTCGCCCATGTGATCGATTCGGCCGTGGCATTCGACGCAGGAGACGCCTTTGTTCACGTGGGCCGAGTGATTGAAATAGGCGAAGTCGGGCAGGTCGTGAACGGTGACCCACTTGATCGGCTTGCCGCTTTCCCAGGCCTTGTGCAGCGGCGCGAGCTTGGCGGATTCTTTGCGCACGTTGGTGTGGCAGTTCATGCACGTTTGTGCGGGGGGGATGGCGGCGAACGACGCCTGGTCGACGGTCGTATGACAGTATCGACAGTCCAGACCGAGCTGCCCCACATGCAGCGCGTGGCTGTACGGGATGGGCTGTTCGGGCTGATAGCCCACATCGGTGTCTTCGGGAGACGCTCCGATGGTGACGGCCACGGGTACGTAAGTTGCCCCGCCGACCACGAGCAGCACCAGCAGCGGGAGCAGCACGTTGATCGTCTTGGGGAAGACGTATTTGCTTGTGTATTTCTGTGCCATAGCAACAGACGAAGAAATTTCGTCAGCGAGAACCCGGGAGACTAGCAGCACCCGCCAGTGGTTACAAACTTTCCGCCCGGGAATAATCAGTGAAAACGGCGTCTGATAACAGGCCTGCGGCGATTTCTGCGACATCACGCCGCACGACCGTGGGATTTCCCGTCGGTCGACGTCTGCATCCCTCGCGGCGCGGGGGCGTTGCGGATACCTTTTCCAGCGCTCATGAAGATCGTGCACATCATTACTCGGTTGATCGTCGGGGGAGCGCAGGAAAACACCCTGCTGAGCTGCGAAGGGCAGCACGATCTGGGACACCAAGTCACGCTGATCACCGGCCCCGGCATCGGGCCGGAAGGGTCATTGATGGAGCGGGCGCAGGCGTACGGGTATCAGGTGAAGATCATCCCGGAGATGGTCCGCTCGATCGGCGTCGCGGACGTGGGCGTCTACCGCACGATGCAGCTGATGCTTCATGAATTGAAGCCCGAGATCGTCCACACGCACTCCAGCAAGGCGGGCATTCTCGGGCGATGGGCGGCGCACACGGCGTTGCGCGGGGCGGATCGGCCGCGGATCATCCACACGATCCATGGACTGGCGTTCACGGCGTCGACCCGGGCGGCGGTGAACCGGAGCTATCGCTGGCTCGAAAAACGGACGGCCCCGATCACCGACACGATCGTGTGCGTCGCCGACGCGATGCGCGACCAATCGCTCGCCGGCGGGGTGGGGCGGCCGGAACAGTATGTGACGGTTTACAGCGGCATGGAGACGAAACCGTTCCTGGACCCGCCGGTGAAACGGGACGACGTGCGCGCTTCGCTGGGCATTCGGCCGGACGATGTCGTCGTCGGCACGATCGCGCGGCTGTTTCATCTGAAAGGACATGACGATCTTCTGGACCTGGCGCCATCCCTCTGCGAGCGGTTCCCGAACCTGCGGTTTTTGTGGATCGGCGACGGCGTGCTGCGGGCGGGGTTTGAGCGGCGGATGACGCAGATGGGCCTGCGGGAGCGGTTCATCCTCACCGGGCTGGTGCCGCCGACACGGATACCGGAACTGGTGGGGGCGATGGACATCCTGGTGCACCCGTCGCGCCGCGAGGGGCTGGCCCGGGCGTTGCCGCAGGGACAGCTGGCGGGGTGTCCGGTGGTGACGTACGACGTGGACGGCAATCGGGAAGGCCTGATCGACGGCGAGACCGGTTATCTGGTGCCGGCCTTCAATGTGGAGGCGTTGTCGCAAAAATTGTCGCTGCTGCTGGAAGATCGCGAGCGTGCCGGGGCGATGGGCGCGCGCGGCCGCGAGTTCGCGGTGGGGCGGTTCGACACGCGGGTGATGGTGGATGCCCTGGAGCGCGTCTATCGCACCGGGCGCTGAAATCGCTATCCTCGCGGTTTGCGGGGGGAAGCCCGTCTTTGTTCGCCTGACTCACGATGACGTTCAACAGCCTGCACTTTGTCGCCTTCTTTGCGGTCGTCCTGTCGGGCGTGGCGCTGCTCCGCAAACGGCTGTTGGCCCGGAACACGTTTCTGCTGCTGGCGAGCTGGTATTTTTACGGGGTGTGGGATTGGCGCTTCCTGGCGCTGCTGCTGGGGACGCAGGCGTTTGATTACACGTTCGCCCGGCTGATCGAGCGGTATCCGCTGGGGAGCGGGAAGCGCAAGTGGTTCGTGGTCGGCTCGTGCGCGGTGAACCTGACGGTTCTGGGGTTCTTCAAGTATTGCAATTTCTTCATCGATTCGGCGGTGTCGCTGGCGCAGTCGCTGGGGTATGGCATTCATCGGCCGGAGCTGAATGTCATCCTGCCGATCGGAATCAGCTTTTACACGTTTCAATCGATGAGCTACGTCATCGACGTGTATCGCGGGCACCTGAAGGCCGAGCGGCATCCGCTGCATTATGCGTTGTTCGTGGCGTTTTTCCCGCAGTTGGTTGCCGGGCCGATCGAGCGGGCGACGCACCTGCTGCCGCAGATCAAGGCGCCGACGAACATGAACTGGGACAACCTCTGCCACGGCTTTTGGCTGGTGGGACTGGGGATGTTCAAGAAAGTGGTGCTCGCGGACAATATCTCCCCGGTGACGGCGGGCGTGTTCGATCGGCCGGACGTGTATCCGCATGCGTGGGAATCGATCGTGGGCATTTACGCGTTCGCGATCCAGATTTACTGCGATTTCAGCGCTTACAGCGACATCGCCCGGGGGGCGGCGCGGATGATGGGGTTCGACCTGATGCGGAACTTCGATTTGCCGTATTTCGCGGTGAATCCGAGCGATTTCTGGCGGCGCTGGCACATCAGCCTGAGCACGTGGCTGCGCGATTACCTGTACATTCCGCTGGGGGGCAACCGGGGCGGGTGGTTCAAGACGTATCGCAACCTGTTCCTGACGATGCTGCTGGGCGGGCTGTGGCATGGGGCGACGTGGCTGTTTGTGTTGTGGGGGGCGTATCATGGCGCGATGCTGTGCGTGCACCGCGCGGTCAAGCCGTGGCTGGAGCGGTTCCTGGTGTTCCGCTCGCGTCCGATGGCGATGGCGTGGACGGTGCTGCGGATCGTGGTGTTTTTTCAGTTCACGTGCGTGGGATGGCTCTTGTTCCGGGGCGGCACGCTGGAGAACGTCAAGCGCCTGCTGACGCCGCTGGTGCAGAAAGTGCATCACCCGATCTTCGCGCAAGTGCCGCCGGAGAATCTGTTGCGGTTCGGAGCGATCGCGGGGGTGCTGTTCATCGGGCAGCTGGTGAAATACAACTCGAACGACCATGACGTGATCTTCCGGATCCCCGTGCCGCTGCGGGCGGTGGTGTATGCGGGGATGGCGTTGGCGATCCTGATTTTTGGAGAATTTGGTGGCGGCAGCTTCATCTACTTCCAGTTCTAGGCCGCCGCTGAAGTGCGGGGTGCCATGGGCGCTGCTGCTGGCGATCGGGTTGCTCGCGGCGTTTGAGGTGGGGCTGCATCGCGTGCCGCTGGCGGACCTGGTGTATTACGGCGACGACACCACGCAGCGCTACGCCCTGCGCGATCGGGCCGAACTGGGGCTGGGGCCGGATCTTGCATTGATCGGTTCGAGCCAGATGCGCCAGGCCGTCGTCATGCCGGAATTCATTCCGTTGGCGCGACGACAACTCGGGCGCAGCCTGACCGTGGGCAACTACGCCCTGCGCGGCGGGAAGATGGACGTGATGTATTACCTCGTCCGGGCGCTGTGCGAATCGAAAAAGCCGCCGAAGGTGATCGTCCTGGGCGTTTCGGTGCGCGACCTGCGCGGGAATGAGCCGGACTGGGATTCGATCGCCCCCTTCGCTCATTGGAAAGACATCCCCGCCGAGCTGAAGCGCAACGGCACGGGGGCGCTGCAGATGATCCCGACCGTTTTTCGCGACCGCGTGCTCGGCTGGTATCGCACGCTGCGGTTCCGCAATTACATCAACTATCTGCTGAAGACGCAGTTCGTTTACGTGCGCGACGAAGGGGACATTTCGCTGGGAGACACCGCCCGGGAGCTGACGTTCCTGACGCGGTCGCTCGATTCCTCACCCATGAGCCGGCTGACGCTGGTGCGGCGGATGGGGTGGAGCTTCGATTTCGCCCATTCCCCGCGCCCGGCGGAGTCGATGGTGCGGTATCTGGACAAGATCGCCCAGGAATGCCACAAGCGGCACGTGAAGCTGCTGGTCGTGGAACTGCCGATTTCCAGCATCCTACAGCGGGCGTTGCCGAAGAAATTCTATTCGCAGTTCCAGCAGGCGATGGCCGCGTTTCACAAGCGGACGAAAGTGCCGTACCTGCCGACGACGGAACTGGTGCCGCATTATTCGAATGCGCAGTTCTATGACGCCCAGCACCTGAACTACCGCGGCGCGATGCTGTTCGGCCCGAAGCTGGCCGAGATGCTGCCGCTGGCGAAGTGAGCGGCAACGTCCCAATCTCCGCGGCCCACGCCGGAGCCGCACCGACGGACCGATAAAAACCGATCCCCACGCCATGGCGAGCCCGGCGGGCGACGCTGCGCGTCATCGCCGATTCACGGGGAGTCTTTCCCGCGGCGCGGGGAGTCTCTCCCGAGGCACGGGGAGTCTCTCCCGAAGCACGGGGAGTCTCTCCCGAGGCGCGGGGAGTTTCTCCCGAAGCGCGGGGAGTCTTTCCCGTGGCGCGGGGCGGGTCAGCCGATCAGGTCGTGCAGGCCTTTGAAGAAGAGGAAGCCGCCGAGGAAGAAGACGGTGAGGTAGACGATCTGGATGAAGAGCCGGTCGCTCATTTTCTTGCAGAGCCATTTCCCGAAGACCGCGCCGCCGAGCACGAGGGGGCAAAACAGCAGGGAGAAGGCGGGATTGATCTTGGCGAAGAGGCCGGCCTGCCAGTAGGGGAAGAGCTTGGTGCAGTTGGCGAGGAAGAAGAACATCGCCGAGGTGGCGACCATGCCCATGCGCCCGAGGTCGAGGGGGAGCAGGTACATGGCGATGATCGGTCCGGCGGCGTGGGCGAGGGTGGTGCTCGTGCCGGCGAACGTGCCGGCGCCGATCGCCCGCAGCGGTTCGGGGACCAGGCGCTGCTGTCGGCCGCGGCTTTGGCGGTACCAGGACATGGCCACCAGCAGGATCGACTCAAAGCCGATTTCCATGTTGATCAACGACGCGGCAATGGAGGCGTGGCTCTTGAGGATCCAGATCAGCGCGGTCCCCAGCAGGATGCCGACGATCGCCCCCGGAATCAGCCGGCGCAGGACGGGCCATTTCACGTGACGCCAGTATTGGCTGACGGCCGTGATGTCGCCGACGATGAGCAGGGGCAGGAGCAGGCCCAGGGCGTCTTCGCCGCGATACAGGCCGGTGAAGGGCAGCGCCAGCGTGGTGATCGGCACGACGATCAGCCCCAGCCCGCCGCCGAACCCGCTCTTGGCGACGCCGATCAGCGAGACTGCGAAACTGATGACAAGCCAGGGGATCATCAAAAAGGGCCCGGCCGCATGATCGCGATCGGCGCGCGAAGGGAAAGAGCGACGACACCGAGCGCGGCGTCGGCAGCGTTACCAGTCGAGCGTGCCGCGCCAGGCGGCGGTCAGGTCGGCCACGGTAATGTCGGTGGTGCGGGTTTGCTCGGTGGTGAGCGTCAGCTTGGCGTACCCTTGGGTGATGCCCAGTTCGATGACGTCGGCGCACGCGGTGAAGGCGGCGGCGACGCGGTCGAGATCATCCCACGCCTTCAATTCCGCGACATACCCGCCGGGCTGTTCGTGGAAGGCGGCGTCGGCATCGAGCAGGGCGTTCGACGCGATCAGGCCGATGCCCGAGGCGATGCACATTTCGGCGGCGGCGGTCGCGTAGCCGCCGTCGCTGACGTCATGAACGGCCGCGAACGTGCCCTTGCGCACCAGGCCGCTCATCGCGCGGTGCAGGCGGTTCAG
>JBQCCH010000123.1:0-4184 GCA_051962375.1 Tepidisphaeraceae bacterium | reverse complement strand
TGACGCTGTCGCTCCAGAGCAGCGACGGCCGGACGATTTACGCCCGGGCACAGGTCAACGGGCTTACGGCAAGTTGGAAAAAATTCGAAGCCGACCTGAAAACCTCAGACTCCATCACGCCGACGGCCGACGCCCGTTACGCGCTGACCATCGATCGACCGGGCGCGGTTTCGCTCAGTTTCGTCTCTCTCTTTCCGCCGACCTACAACCATCGGCCGAATGGCTTACGGCAAGACCTCATGCAGATGCTGGTCGACCTCAAGCCGAAGTTCCTGCGATTCCCCGGCGGGAATTACGTCGAAGGGGGCAGCTTCGCGACGCGCTTCGACTGGAAGAAAACCATCGGCCCGGTGGAAGAACGTCCCGGCCATCCCGGCTGCTGGGGCTACCGCTCGAGCGACGGCATGGGGTTGCTGGAATTTTTGGAATGGACGCAGGACATGGGCGCCGAGCCGGTGCTGGCGGTGTTCGCGGGATACACGCTCGACAAAAAATACGTTGAGGCCGGCCCCGAGCTCCAGCCGTACGTGGACGAAGCCCTGGAAGAAATTGAGTACGTTACCGGCGGTCCCGAAACAACCTGGGGCCGTCAACGGGCGAAGGACGGTCACCCGGAGCCGTTCAAGCTGCGGTATGTTGAGATCGGCAACGAAGACTTCTTCGACCAGTCGGGCAGTTATGACAAGCGATTCGCTCAATTCTACGACGCGATTAAGGCCAAGCATCCGGAACTGAAAATCATCTCCACGATTGGCAATGAGCACCCCAAGGCGATTCAGGTGGCCAGCCGCGTGCCGGACGTCGTCGACGAACACTATTACCGGTCCGCCGACGAATTCATGCGGATATCCCCGACATTTTACGAGAAATACAGCCGGGAAAAGCGGCCTGAGATTTTCGTGGGCGAGTGGGCCTCCTATCCGGACGCCAGGATCAAGCCCTGGACCCCGGCCGCGAAAAAACTGCCGCCGACGCCGAACATGAAGGCCGCGCTTGGCGATGCGTGCTTCATGGCGGCGATGGAGCGAAACGCCGATCTGGTCATCATGCAGTGCTATGCCCCGTTGCTGGTGAATGTGAACGCGGGCGCCTGGCAATGGGGACCCGATCTGATCGGGTATGACGCGTTGCGGGCATTTGGTTCGCCCAGTTATTACGCGATCAAGATGTTCAACACGCACCTCGGCAACGAGCGCCTCGCGCTGACCCACGCGGACACATCGGTGCAGGCATCGGCGACCCGGGACAGCGAGCACGGCGTCATTTACCTGAAGCTCGTCAACCCGGATTCGAAACCTGCGACCGTCCAGATCGATCTGAAAGACGCTGCCGGCCTCCAGCCGACGGCGCAGGTCTTGACGCTTTCGGGGCCGAGTTCGGCGACGAATTCGATCGATCATCCGAAAACCATCGTGCCGGCGGAATCGACCTTGAACGGCGTATCGCCCCACTTTTCATTCACCGTCAAGCCGGAAAGCATCTGCGTGATCAGCATCTCGGAGCGAGCGCCGAAGTAAGCCACAGTGCCCGGGCGCTGAGAAACGCCGATGAACCTTAGCGGATCACCAGCGTCGTGCCATCGCGCAGTTGATCCCGCCGAACGGTGAAGTCGGCAGCGGGTTGGCCGTCGATGGTGAGGCCATTCATGACGCCGGTCTCTGCAACGTCCGGCGCAGCCTCGATGCGTGTGGAGCGTCCGTCGCCCAGGTGGATCACCACCCGTTCAAAAAGCGGCGCAGTGACAAGATAGCGCGGCGGTCGATCGCAACCGCTGGTGAGCGAGAAAAGTCCGATGCCGACGAGCACGTTCCAGGCGCCCATCATCCCTTGATCTTCATCGCCGCCGTAGCCGTTGGTGGGCGCGTTTCCGCTTTTGAGGCGTGTGTAAATCTTTCGAAGCCAGGCATTGGTACGCTGCGGTCGTCCGGCCGCATGAAACAGGTGGACGACGGCGAGCGGCGGCTCATTCCCGAAATCGAGCGGGGATTTTTCGTGCTGATCGTGCGGCGCGACAAAGCCGAGCGATTCCGAAAGCTCCAGCGTCTGTTCCAGCTTCGTCAGAAACGGCTCAAGACCCCCAAAGCATTCGATCAACCCCGGCACGTCATGCGCGGCATAGAACGTGTAGTTCCAGCCGTTGGCTTCTGTCCAACCGAGCTTGTCCCACGGGCTGTACGGGGTGAGCCATGACCCGTCTCGCCGGCGCGGACGCATGTGGCCGATGGATGAGTCGAAGAGGTTGCGGTAGTGCTTCGACCGCGCCCGGAATACCTGCTCGTCATCCGATTTGCCCAAGTGGGCCGCCAGCTCGGCCAGGCAGCCGTCGTTGTAGGCGTGCTCCAGCGTCTGGGCCGCCCCGTTGTTGTGAAAGCCGGCCTTGGGGAGATCTTCGGGGATGTAGCCCAGCGCCAGATAATCGTCCAGCCCGCCGCCGATGGCGGTTTGGTGTTCGTAGCCGCACTTGCTCATCAAGCCGCCGGGCAGGTGGTTCTTGCGGATCGCCTGATAGACGGCGTCGTCGTCGCCGATCCCGTCGATGCCGGCGAGCATCGCGTGCACAAACAGAGGCGTCGTCTGGGCACTGGTCATCACAAACGTGTAATTCCCCCCTGCCGGCCCGCGCGGGATCAGGCCGCCATCGCGATAGATATCAAAAAAGCAGCGACAGAATTCGCTGACGATCTCGGGATACGCCAGCGACCAGAGCGGCGTGATCGACCATTGCGCTCCCCAGAACGCATCAGAATTAAAGTGTCGATACCTTGGCTTTCCGTTTTCATCGAGTGGGATTTGTCCGATGCGCGGGGAGGGCCCGGTGTTATCGATGTAGGTGCCGGCCGCATCACTGGTCGTTCGGCGTCCCAGCAGGGCAAAATACAGATCGGTATAGAATCGAGCCCGGCGGTCGGCGTTGCCGCTCACTTCGATGCGCCGCAACATGTCGTTCCACTCGGCACGCGCGGCTTCTCGAACGGTGTCGAAATCCACGTCCGCGGCTTCAGCAGCCAGATTCGCGCGGGCCGCTTGGATGGATGTGTAGGAGATGCCGACTTTCAGCGTCACGGGCCCGTCGCCGTCTTCCAGTTGGCACAAGTGCCGGGCGCCGTCGCTCGAACGAACATAGATCGGACGGTCGGCCTGGATCGCGAAATAAACCCGCAGCGGCTTTGGACGGCGGACCGTGGGCTTGTTGTCCACGAAGCCGGCAAACTGACACCCTCCATCGGAATACAGGCCCGACTCGCCCATGTCGCTGGGGCCCAGGGTCGAAGCCAGGTCGATCACCAAGCGTCGATCGACCGTTGTCGGGAAGTGATATCGGTGCACGGCCACCCGGCTTGTGGCGCTGAGTTCCACGTCGATTCCATATCGATCCAGTCGCAACCGATGATAGCCGGGCTTGACGACTTCGGTCTCGTGCGAGAACGGCGATGCCCACCCCGTCGGGCCGGCCGCCAGATTGACCTCGCCGATCACCGGCATCACCAACAGCGCGCCGATTTGCCATTCATGCAGATGACTGATGCCCACCGTGCGTGCGTCGCCGTACCGATAGCCGCAGCCCCAGTCGCCGTCGATGCGGGTATCGGGGCTGACGTTCACCATGCCAAATGGCCGACACGCGGACGAGAAAGCGATCCAACGTGTTTGCGTGGTCCCGAGCCGCGGCTCGACCCATTCGGTGAGATCTTCCATGGCTCCCATCGTAGGTCACCGATCGATCTCTCGCGAGTAGAGTCCTTCAGCTCGCAAGCGGTGATAAACGCCGAAGGTTTCTTCGCCCACTTCACTCAATGGAATGAGTTCAACGCGTTTCCCGGCGGCCAAGGTCATTTCGCCGGTGGTGGTTTTTGGGTCGATGCGGACCTGGGCGATTGCTTCTTCCGCCGAAGCGGCCGGAATTTCGATTGCCACTTCGCTCAGCGCCGCCAACACATGCGGCCCCGACAGAAAGGCAATCAGCGTCGGATCATCGGGCATGGTCTCGACACGCAACGTCAGGGGAAACTGCAAGGCAACGACATCGCCGGAGTTCCACGTACGAGCGATCGAAAGATAGCGCGCGCCCCCCAACGTCACGGCCCGGCCGTTCAGCGTGGCAGACGCATTCGCCTGGCACCAGGAAGGGATGCGGATTTTCAGCGTAAATGCCGTCGGGGTGTCGCACGCGATGGAGAGCGAGG
>JBQCCH010000122.1:0-5200 GCA_051962375.1 Tepidisphaeraceae bacterium | reverse complement strand
CCTCTTGTCCTTTCACCTTTCGTTGTCCGTGGCCTCTAACCCGAAGGAGGGAATCATGGTCCAAGCTCAATTGAAGTGGTCAGGGAAAGCCATCCTTCGTCACCGCGCGGCCCTCGCTTATCGGTTCAGCCGACTGATGAGCCCGTGAAAGCCGGGCGAAAAGCACGTTGCATCTCACCCCGCCCGCTTCGGGCCGGGTCAATCACTGTCGAACAGGAAAGGAACGCCCATGAGCGTCAAGCGGATGGACAATGTCGGCATCGTCGTGCAAGACCTGGACGCCGCCATCGCGTTTTTTCAGGACCTGGGCCTGACGCTGGAAGGGCGGATGCCCATCGAAGGGGAGTGGGCCGGCGGCGTGACGGGGCTGGCGGGCATGCGCGTCGAAATCGCCATGCTGCGCACGCCCGACGGGCACAGCCGAATCGAGCTCTCCCGCTTTCTCGCGCCGCCCGTCGCGGCCGATCACCGGGCCGATCCGGTCAATGCGCTTGGCTACCTGCGCGTGATGTTTGCCGTCGACGATCTTGACGCAACGCTCGCCCGGCTCGCGTCGCACGGGGCAACGGTGGTGGGGCAGGTCGTTCAATACAAGCAGGCGTATCGCCTTTGCTATCTGCGCGGCCCCGAGCAAATCCTGATCGGCCTGGCCCAGGAGCTGCAGCCGCGAACTGCCGAATGACGATGATCCCTTCATTGACGATCCCCCCATTGACGAACAGCGCAACGGCCGCCGGTGGGGAAGGGGGCATCCTGTCGCTCGGCTGAATGGGCCGGGCATCGGGAATTCGGAGTAACGCCAAACAATCTCTGGCGTCGATGGGGGGGAAAGAATAATCTTGAGCCGAGTGACTCCAACCGCCGATCCGCAATCTCCGCGCCCCGAGGCCGATGAAGTCCGCCAGCAATTGGCGGGGAAACATGCGTGCCCGTTTTGCGGTGTGATCCGGGTCGACGCCCAGGCGCCCTGCCCGCGCTGCACGATGGAAGACACCCCGGCCACCCGCCAGGCCACCCGCCAGCGCATCGGCCCCTGGTTCGTCCTGCAGGCGCGCAACCCGTCGGCGCCGGGCATGAAGTTCGCCACGCTGGTGTCGCTGATCAAGAAAAACCACGTCACGCCGCGCTCCATCGTGCGCGCCCCGACGACGCAGCAGCTCTGGTCGTTCGCCGCCCAGGTGCGCGGCCTCAGCCGTGAGTTCGGCCTCTGTTACGCATGCGGCGAAGCGCTCGACCGCACCGCCAATGTCTGTCCGCATTGCCAGCGTCACCAGGAGCCGCCCGCGCACCTGGATGCCCTGATCGATGCCGAAGCGCCCGAGATGGTCGTCAGTTCGCAAACGACGACGAACGAGACGGGCATGGACGGGGGCACCTCGCTCGACCTGCAGGCCGACGCGCCGCTGTTCGTCGCGCCGCCGGCCCCCGCGCCCAAGCCGCGCACGCCGGCGCCGCAACCGCTCGCCCGAATCACGCCGCGCCCCGCGTCGCCCGCCCGTGACCTGGCGCCGGCCGGCAAGGAAGAATCGATCCTGACGGCCCGCGAACTGGCGGCCGCGTTCCAACTCGATTTCAAGACGCCCGCCTCCCGCAAAGCGTGCAAGCCCGTCGGCCCGGTGAAGATGCTGGTGACGCTGCTGCTGATCCTGGCGGTGGGCGTGGCGATCGTCATGACGATGCGGCCCGAATGGCGCGACCAGTCGCTCGCCTGGGTGAGCGGCCGCTGGCAGCAGGTTCGGCACTCGCTGGAACAACCCGCCGCCCCGCAAACGCCCCCCGAGCACCCGACTGCACCGGCGGTCAATCCGCCCGCACCCGCCGCTCCGAAACCCGCGCCGAACTCCGCCGAAGTGAGCGCCCCCGAAGCCCGACCGGCAACGCCGCGGCCCGAATCCCCGCGCGTCGAATCGACGCGTGTTGAATCCCCCCGCGTCGAAGCTCCGCCCGCCGAGTCCCGGTCGGCGGGCGCGAAGCCCGCCCCGGCGCCGGCTCCCGCAGAAGCGCCCAAGCCTGCCGCGGCCCCCATCACGCCGCCGCCCGCGCCGGTCGTGGCCGCCCCCAAACCCGAGCCGGTCGCGCCCAAGCCCGAAGCCCCCGCACCGGCGGTGGAAATCCCGCAGAATCTCACCCTCGACCAGGCGATCTCTCTCGCCAGCGACCTGCGCAACCGCGCCATGGACGCCGAAGCCAAACGCGATTGGGCGACGGCCGTTCATTTGTACGAGCAGATCATGACGCTCCCGCGCGACGCCTGGCCGGCTGACGTGCAGCTGCGCCTCGACAACGACCGCCGCAACGCCGGCTGAGCGAACCCCGCCTCAAAGATTTGGCGTCACCTCAAGGGATTTTGCGTCACCTAAAGACAATTAGGTGACCCTCGCACCTAAATCGGCCAACCACCCGATGTCCCCCAACGTATAACCGGCGTACGGGTCTTTCACGGTAAATCGTCGTGAGGAATCTGTCGAAACCGACCCGCGATCGCCGATAAGCCCTCTGGCTACGTGTGGGGCAACCGCGATCGAACCAGGAGTGGACATGGGACCGTCGCTACCGTTATGCAGCAACCCGGCCGCCTTCGGGGAATTCGCCAAGCAGGTGTCGCAGATCGAAACATCTGCGGGCCTGCTCCGGACGAGCGTCATCCTCGCGATGCACCAGCACCCGGGCCTCCAGGCCGACGACGTTGAGCACACGCTCGACGAATACGCCCGGACCATCCGCTCCCGCGTGCGCGGCGAGCAGCCGCAGGCGCTGTTGGCTCACCTGCATCATCACCTGTTTGACGAACTCGGCTTCGCCGGCAATCCCGACGATTACTACAGCCCGGCCAACAGCTATCTGCCCGACGTGCTCGACACCAAGCGCGGCCTGCCGATCACGCTTTGCCTGGTCTACAAAATCGTCGCCGACAAGCTCGGCCTCGGCGTGCATGGCGTCGGCCTGCCCGGGCACTTCATCGCCTCGGTCGACACCGGCGCCGCGCCGCTGTTCATCGACTGCTACGACGGCGGCCGCGAGCTTTCCGTGCAGGACTGCCGCGACCGCGTGCAATCGATCTTCGGCGACACCGTGAAGTGGCAAAACAAGATGCTGCGCCCCGTCACCCACCGCATGTGGGTCAGCCGGATGGTGCAGAACCTGCTGCACATCTTCACCACCACGCAACACTGGAACGACGTCGCTGCGCTCCTGGAACTGCAGATGCAGCTGTGGCCCAAGCAAACGCAGCTGCAGCGCGACCTGGCGCTGGTGCTGGCCCGCATCGACATGGCCAAGCCCGCGTCGATGTGGCTCGATTCGTACCTGCGGTCGAACCCGAATGACCCGGAACGCGAAGAACTGACCGACCTGCTCGCCAAGCTGTCGCAATAACAACGCACCTTCGGCCTTTTCGTGCGCGGGCTTCGGTTGCAATCGAACGGGCACGCGATACCGTCTGGGCGTGTCGAAATTCGTCAAACGCGTGGTCCCCGTCGGCGTGTCGATCGTCGGCGTGGCAATTGTTGGCGCGATCGTGGGGATCGCGGCGTTTGTCGCGTTCTCCCGCTGGCCCACCGGCGCCGCCGTCGGAACGGGCCGCGATCTGCTCGCCACCACCCAGCCAGTCTCACGCCACGTAATCCGCCTGGCCGCGTTCAATATTCACTCCGGCGTCGGCGCCGACGGCACGTTCAACCTCGACCGCACCGCCGACACGCTCCGCGATTGCGATCTCGCCGGCCTCACGGAAGTGCGCGGCGGATTCTCGTCCAACCAAGCGAATGACCTGGGCAAAAAACTCGCGCTCAACAGCCTGTTTTCCCCCAACGAACGAACGCTCTTCCACGACGATTTCGGCAATGCCCTGCTCACGCGCCTGCCGGTGACCGCCTGGCAGCGCGTGCCGATCCCCGACACGCAGTTGGCCCACCACCGCAATGTCGTCATCCTGCGCACCACGATCGAACGCCAGCCGCTCACCGTCATGATCGCCCACGTCGTGCGCGGGCCCGATCGGGCGAATCAGCTCGATTACCTGTACCAGTTGTTCAGCGGCTTTCAGTCGCCGGTCGTGATCATGGGCGACCTCAACACCGAGCACGACGACCCGTTGCTTCTTCCCTTTTTGCAAAACAGCCTGGACGCGATCGCCGCCCACAACCCGGTCGATCCGCACCGCATCGATTGGATCTTCGTCCGCGGGCTTGATGTGCCGGCGAGCGGGCTGGTGGACAAAGGCGCGTCGGATCACCCGCTCGTCTGGGCCGACGTCTCCCTGCCCCGCGAGTAAGCCGGCCGAACCCGCGAATCGACGCACCGCGGGCGGCTGTTGTTCGCGCCGGTCGGCCGCATACACTGGGGGCATGGACGCTTCATTGCCCACCATCCGCGCCGGCGTGCCGTCGACCAATAAAGCCGTCTACCACGCCATCCGCTTCACCGCCCACGACCCGGCCGTCTTCATCACGCTGCCCACGCCGACCGGCACGCCGCGCTCGACGTTGATCCTCCGCGATGTCGAACTCGAACGCGCCCGCAAGCACGCCAAGGCAAACCGCGTCTATTGCCCGAAGGATTTCACGCCCTCGGAAGGGCTCTCCGGCGATCGCGAAATCGCCACCGCCCAGGCCGCCGCCGAATACCTGCGCCGGCACGGCGCGTGGAAAGTCGCCGCCGACCGATCGCTCCCTCTCGTCTTCGCCGAACACCTGCGTGAAGCGGGCATCGAGATCATTTTCGACCCGGAGCTGGGCGTTCGCGAGCGGCGATCCAAAGACGAGCAGGAAGTCGCTTTCATGCGCCAGGCCCAGCACGATACCGAATCGGCCATCCGCATGGCGGCGGAACTCGTTCTCAACGCGCCGGCCCGCCCGGATGGCGTGCTGCTGCACGACGGGCAGCCGCTGACCTCCGAGGTCCTGCGCACGTTGATCGACCTGCACCTGACCCGGCTCGGCTACGTGAATGAGCCTTCGATCATCGCCGGCGGACCGATCGGCGCGGATTGCCATCACCCCGGCACGGGCGAGCTGCGCACCGGGCAGCCGGTGATCATCGACGTCTTCCCGATGAACAAGACCACGCTCTACCACGGCGACTGCACCCGCACCGTCGTCCACGGCGACATCCCGCCGGTCGTCGCGCACATGCACACGCTCGTCCGCCAATCAAAAGCCGCCGCCGAACGCGAGACGCGCGCCGGCTCCACCGGCGACGC